>NZ_JBHZCS010000022.1:0-4862 GCF_042755705.1 Nocardia sp. NPDC059154 | reverse complement strand
GGGGGGGGGGGGGTTGTCACAACCTCCTCTGGGGGGGGACCCTCTCCCCACGCAGAACACCAGGGGGGGCAAACACCCCCAACCGAACCCGCTGCGGCCCCCCCCACCCGCCCCCCCCCCGGCACCCCTTTCCACGTACACCAGATCTGCTGTGCAGCAATACAAGTGAAGAAGGGAGGGAACGGCGATGGCCTTCTTCTCCAACGGCGCAACCCGCCGGACCACCACCGTCACCTCACCCGCGGGCGCCACCCCGACTGGCGCGGTCATGGACTCCGCGCACGTCGGCGACATCGTCGGTGCGCTCGGCTCCATCGGCCAGCACGACACCCTCGAGGGCCGCACCCGCTGGCAGAAGTTCAAGATGCTGCTGGCCGTGATCGGCCCCGGCCTGATCGTCATGGTCGGCGACAACGACGCCGGCGGGGTGGCCACCTACGCGCAGGCCGGGCAAAACTACGGCATGGCGCTGGTCTGGACCCTGGTGCTGCTGATCCCGGTGCTCTACGTGAACCAGGAAATGGTGGTCCGTCTCGGCGCGGTCGCCGGAGTCGGCCACGCGCGCTTGATCTTCGACCGCTTCGGCAAGTTCTGGGGCGCGTTCAGCGTGGGCGATCTGTTCATCGTCAACGCGCTCACCATCGTCACCGAATTCATCGGCGTCTCCATGGCGCTCAACTACTTCGGGCTGCCCAAGGCGATTTCGGTGCCGCTGGCGGCGGTGCTGCTGTTCGCCATGGTCGCGGGCGGTTCGTTCCGGCGGTGGGAGCGATTCCTGTTCGGGCTCATCGCCGTCAATATCGTCATGTTCCCACTCGCGTTCATGGTGCACCCCAGCGCCAAAGACACCGCCCACGGCCTGATCCCGTCGTTCCCGGGCGGCCTGAACTCGACGCTACTGCTGCTCATCGTGGCAATCGTCGGCACCACGGTCGCCCCGTGGCAGCTGTTCTTTCAGCAGTCCAACATCGTCGACAAGCGCATCACGCCGCGCTGGATCCGTTACGAGCGCATCGACCTCTGGGTCGGCATCGTCGTGGTGATGATCGGGGCCGTCGCCATCATGGCCGCCGCCGCGTTCGGTCTGGGCCCCGCCATGATGGGCAACTTCACCGACGCCGGAGCCGTGGCTCAGGGCCTGAGCGACAACATGGGTAAAACCGTGGGGGCGTTGTTCGCGATCCTGCTGTTGGACGCCTCGCTGATCGGCGCCAACGCCGTCGGGCTGGCCACCACGTATGCCCTCGGCGACACCCTCGGCAAGCGGCACTCACTGCACTGGAAGATCACCGAAGCGCCGATCTTCTACGCCGGCTACGCGGCGCTGCTCGCCGTCGCCGCCGCTGTTTCCTTCAGTCCCGATCACGTGCTCGGCCTGCTGACCCAGGGCGTACAGGCGCTGGCGGGTGTGCTGCTGCCCTCGGCCACGGTGTTCCTGGTCCTGCTCTGCAATGACAAGGCGGTGCTCGGTCCGTGGGTGAACACGGTCCGGCAGAACGTCGTCGCGGGCGTCATCGTCTGGTCGCTGGTGCTGCTGTCGCTGGCGCTGACCGCAGCCACCTTCTTCCCGGACCTGACCACAACCCAGCTGGAAATCGGCTTCGGAATCGGTGTCGGTGTCGGTCTGTTCGGCGGTCTCGGTATCGCAGTTGCCAAGCGCCGCGCCGACCGCAGGACGACCGAACAGACCGCAGCCGAGCTCGGCGGCCTGGACCCAGACCAGGTCGAGGAGCTCAACTCGACCCCGCTCTCGCGAGCCGAGCGCAAGGCGATTCTGGAGCAGGATCGCGACACTTGGCGCACTCCGGCGCTGGACACCCTCGAACGACCCGCGTTCTCGCCAGGGCGGATGGCGGGCATGATCGCGCTGCGCGGCTACCTGCTGATCGCCGTGATCCTGGTGGGCGTGAAGATCTTCCAGTCCATCACCGGCTGAACGCGATTCGCTCGGCGCCGTCACCTCCTTACGCGGTGACGGCACCGGGAGCGTGCGGTTTCAAGCCACGAAGTTTCGAAAGCATACCGATGCGGAAAACCACCGCTGGCGCGGTCGCGCGCCCAATTCGTTCGTTTCCACTGTGGCGGATGGGCATCACGGCCGGCCTTCTTGCCTTTGCCGCTCTCCGGGCGGTGCCTCTCGATGCGTCGGCAGCGCCTACGAATTCGGGGCGACCCGCTGGATCACCCGCGGCGCTGGCCGAGCAGATGCAGTCTGCGATCCAGGATGCATCCCCGACGGCCTCCCCGGCACCACCACGGCGATCAAGCAGGGCTGGATGACCCTGGACACCTCGACGACCATGAACACGACCGGTCTTGTCGGCTCCGACCCAGGGCAACCGCTGCGCTACACCGTCGTGGTACTGACCTCACAACCCGCCGGTGTCAGCTGGACAGCTGGCGGTGCCGCGCTCACCGCCGGCGTCGGCGTGCTGCGCAGCGTAATCGGATCGCACACGATGCTCGCGGCGGTCGAGTCCCGCTAGGCATCTCGCTCCGCGCGGCTGATGCTTGCGTACCGTGACCGGGTAGCATTCACCGGCCTCTCACCGGCCGTTGACCGATCGTCCGATTGAATTCCTTGTCGGACCCCTGCTCTACGCCGTCACCGTTAGTCGAGGCTTGGCGGTGGTGAGGAGGACGCTGGCGGTGAGTGCGAAGGCCGCGGCGAGGGAGATGACGGTGATGGTCGCGTGGAGGAGGGCCAGGGCCGAGGCGGTGAGGACGGCGGTGAAGGCGGGCCGGATGATCGCGGCGGGGGAGCGGGAGGAGAAGAGGGCGCCGAGTATCACGCCCGGGATCGCGCCCAGGACAAGGGATCCGGTGAGGGCGAGGCGGACATCGCCGAACAGCAGGTGCCCGAGGGTGGCGGCGGCGACGAGGGGGATGGCCTGCACGATGTCCGTGCCCACCAGCTGGTTGGGGCGCAGGGTGGGGTAGACGATCACCAGTGCGGCCATCATGACCGCGCCCGCACCGACGGAGGTGAGTCCGACGAGCAGGCCGCCGAGGACTCCGATCAGGACGGTCGGGACGGGACGGATCGTCAGCGGCAGGTCGTCGATGGCGAGCGGGCTCTGCCGTCGGCGTTCGATCGCTTGGCGCACGAGGGTGAAGACGACGGACAGGGTCAGTCCGACCCCGATGGCCAATTTGAGATTGTTCTGGACGGCCGCGGCGTGGCCGAGCACACCGACCAGGACCGCACCGAGGAAGGCCGAAGGAACCGATCCGAGGGCGAGCAGCCCGGCCAGCCGCCAGTGAACTGTTCTGCGGCGCAGGTGAACCGGGACCGCGAACGGTTTCATGATGAGCGAGGCGAACAGGTCGTTGGAGATGGCGGCCAGGGGTGGGATGCCGAAGCCGAGGACCAGCACCGAGGTCAGCAGGGCGCCGCCGCCCATGCCGGTGAGGCCGACGAAGAACCCGATGACGAGCCCGACGGCGCCCAGGGTGGGGGAATGCATGTGTGTGTGCCTTCTGAGGATGACGCGCGGCCGGTCTCGGCGCGCGGTGCGGAGAATCGGGGAGGAGTGCCGGAGGCCTCACACGATGCGGTGGTGATGCGCATCAGGTCGATGTGCAGGCGGCGGATCAGCCTGATGCGGGCGGGAATAGTCATGGGGTTCAGCAGTTTTCGGTACGCGTGAGGAACAGCGGACTGGTCCACGCCTGGTGGCCGTCGAATTGGCGGGCGCGAAGGTAGACGGCACTGTCGCGCGGCGGCACCGCGAGAGTCACGGCGCCGCGCACGCTGACCGGGAGCCCGGCCGGGTCGGCGATGCGTTCGATCCGAAGCCGGAGATCGAGCCCGCCCATGGCAAGTTCCCGGTGGACCGACCGGATCAGCTCGGCACCGGTCACCTCGAGCGTGCCGCGCCGATCGTCCTCGCGCACGGTCGTCTCCAACTCGAAGCGGGCGTCGGCAAGCGCTCCGAGGGTCAGGACCACGCCGATATCCGCGCCGTAGGTCATTGTGCGCCAGGTGATTTCGTTGCCGGTAGCAGCGATCTGCTGTTCGGGATGCAGGGCCGCCCAGGGCTCGGCGGCCGTGACGTCGGTGCCGGTGATCCGCATTCGTCCGGTCCAGCTCGCCCAGCGATACCGATCGCGATGGCGGGCCCCGCCCCAGCGCACGCGAACGAGCGTGTCCGACAAGCCGGTTTCGGCGTGCAGGTCGCGCCGCCAGACCTCACCGGTGGCGTCGAAGAGCCGTATCTCCTCCCATCCGGTGGTGCCGTACACGGCGTACTCGGCATCGAGTTCGGTTGCGGCGGAGACGATATCATCACCCATCCACCGATCGCCCGAGCGCAGCAGGGCGACGGCGCGGGCGCCGGTGGTGGCCCAGGTGCGCCGGGCGCGCAGGGTCCGGCCGACCTCGGCGGCGGTCAGCTCGGGTGCGAGCACGCCGGTCAGGCCGCCGGCCGCGCCGAAGATATTGGCGCCGGGCGCACCGCTGCCGGGCCGTCCGCGGTGCTCGTCGCTGGCGGCGCTGGCGCCCAGGCGCAGCCCGCGGGCGAGGGCGTCCTCGAGGAACCAGGGGCTCGAGCCCCAGGTGGAGTGGACCTCGATCAGCCGCTCCAATTCCGGGTGATGCCAGTCGAGGACGGCGCGCCGACCGCCGACGTGCGGGATGAGCAGGTAGGAGCCGGGGTCCTTGTCGTAGGCCGCGTACAGCTCTGTGATGGGCCAGGTTTCGGGCACGGGGGTGGTGCTCGACATGTTCGCGTGCCAGCTCAGCGAGCGGGCGAGAGTGGTGTCCTCGCCGAGGAATACGACATTGTGGTCGCCGCCGACGCCCGCGGTGCCGCACCATTCCACACCCGGATAGCAGACGAACCGGCCGTCCTCCCCGGCCC
>NZ_JBHZCS010000021.1:81280-136774 GCF_042755705.1 Nocardia sp. NPDC059154 | reverse complement strand
CCACGAACGTCCTCGTCTGGGCGCCGGGGGAGCAGGTCGGCCCGCGCGATGAGCGCGAGCAGGTGCTCGCGCATCACCGACTCCAACTGTTTGGTGTGTCCGAAGGTGAACTCCCGCAACAAAATTCCCACTGTCGACGGCGCGTACACGCCGCCGAACAGTTCGGTCATTCCGCCGCTGCGCAGCAGGTCGATGTCGTCGATGCTGTCCGCGCCCGCGCACATTCCCGCGACCAGCGTGGCCAGCTTCGGTGCCAGATTCGCCGTTGCGGACTTGATCCGCGGCGAATCGATGGTGATCTTCTCGTCGAACATGCTGTCCAGGCCGGTCTGTTCGGCCAATGTCATCACCGGGACCAGCCCCGCCGCCGACACGAGGTTGTCGTCATCGAACATTGCCGAGCCGTCGGCGAACGTGTGGAACAATCGCACTGAAAGTGTCTGCCTGTCCTGGTCTTGATTGTTGCGTGAGAACATCAATCATCCCAGCTCAGAAGGCACTTTCTTTATTTCAACACACCCCCAACCTCGGATTGCGTCCACGGATCGAGGTTTAGAAGCCGCGTGCAATCCACTCCGAAAGGTGGGGCGCCTCGGTGCCGATCGTCGTTTCGTTGCCGTGGCCGGTGTACACACGGGTGTGTTCGGGAAGGGTGAGCAGTCGCTCGCGGATCGAGCCGACGATAGTCGGGAAATCGGAAAACGACCGTCCTGTGGCGCCAGGCCCGCCGGAGAACAACGTGTCGCCGGAGAATAGGATGTCTGCTTCCGGAAGATAGAGGCATACGGAACCGGGAGAATGGCCGGGCGCATGAATGACCTCGATTTCTGTGCCGGCCAGCCCGATTCGCTGCTTGTCGGTAAGCGCCCAGTAGGACTGTCCGGGGTGTGTCAACTGCCAGAGCGGGTCGTCGCCGGAGTGGAGCAGCATCGGCGCGAACAGGCCCTCGGCCAACTCTGGCGCGAAGTTGACATGATCGTTGTGTCCATGCGTACAGATAACCGCGACGACCGTGCGCTCGCCGACGGCCTCGATGATGGGTGCGGGGTCGTGGGCTGCGTCGACGACGATCACCTGGTCGTCGTCGCCTACGACCCACACGTTGTTGTCGACTTCCCACGCGCCGCCGTCGAGTTCGAAAACACCCGAGGTGACTACACGGTCGATGCGCAGATTGCCGCTCACAGCACGACCACCGATCGCAGTACTTCACCCTGGTGCATCGTACGGAATGCTTGCTCGACTCCTTCGAGGGAGATGCGCTCGCTGACGAATTTGTCCAAAGGGAGCCGACCCTGCTGGTAGAGGTCAACCAAAACGGGAAAATCGCGCTCGGGCAAGCAGTCGCCGTACCAGGACGACTTGAGCGAGCCACCGCGCGAGAAGAAGTCCACCAACGGCATTTCCAGCGACATGTCGGGCGTGGGAACGCCGACTAGGACGACGGTTCCAGCAAGGTCACGCGCGTAGAAAGCTTGCTTCCATGTTTCCGGCCTTCCGACCGCATCGATGACGACGTCCGCCCCGAAACCGTTGGTGAAGTCCTGAACCGCGGTGACCACGTCAGTGGCGATGGCGTTGACAGTATGGGTAGCGCCGAGGCCCTTTGCCCAGCGCAGCTTACGGTCGTCGCGGTCCACGGCGATAATCGTGGAGGCGCCCGCCAGGCGTGCACCGACGATGGCGGCATCGCCGACTCCGCCGCAGCCGATAACAGCGACCGAATCGCCTCGTCCAATACCGCCGGTGTTGACGGCAGCACCGAGTCCTGCCATCACCCCACAGCCCAGCAAGCCCACGACTGCGGGATCGGCGGTGGGGTCCACCTTGGTGCATTGACCGGCATGGACGAGGGTTTTGTCAGCGAACGCACCGATTCCGAGCGCCGGCGTCAGTTCGGTTCCGTCGGTAAGAGTCATCTTTTGAGTGGCGTTGAACGTGTCGAAGCAGTACTGCGGACGCCCTCGCTTGCAGGCGCGGCATCGGCCGCACACGGCCCGCCAGTTCAAAACGACAAAGTCGCCAACCGCAACGGAATCGACCCCTGCACCGACGCTTTCGACCGTGCCTGCCGCCTCATGGCCGAGAAGGAAGGGGAACTCGTCGTTGATACCGCCCTCACGATAGGTCAGGTCGGTGTGGCAAACGCCGCACGCGGCGATGGAGACAACAACCTCATACGGGCCTGGGTCGGGAACGATGATGTCGATCAACTCGACAGGGGCTCCGCGCTTGCGGGCAACGACTCCACGAACCAGCTGGGACATAACTGCGATTCCTCCATAGCCATCTATCAGTCGAGTCATGCGGTCGCGTGCATGATTCTCTTGGAGGGTAGTTCTAGTTCGATATCCGCGAACCCGATCGAAAGCCGAGGTGCAGACTATCCTTTCGGCGGGGTATCACGATGATTGCCGTTCGATGGCTGTACTGCCAGCGAGATGAGTGTTGAAGGCACGTTCGATGACGTTGCGGCGCTTGTGGAGCTCGGGATCGAAGCGCAGTGCCCGACCGCCGTGTCGGCCCTTGCGTTTGCGGTTGGCGACTTGATCAGAGCGTTCCGGGATGATGGTCTGGATACGTTTGCGCCGCAACAGGGTTCGGCTCGACGCGGCAGAGTAAGCGCGGTGGGCTATCACTACGTCCGGATTTTGGCACGGCGGCCCACCCCCGAAACGTGGTACGGCCACCACTTTGGTGGCTAACCCACCGCGGGAGCGTCCGATCGCATGGTCGGCAGGTTTCATACCCCGGACACCGAATCGCCCGCCGCGTCGGCAGCGTGCTGGTGAGCCCGCACAATCGTCGAATCGATCGAGACCACCCAGTCCAGGTCACCAGTGGTATCGGCCAACGCGGTCAGCACCCGGTCCCAGGTACGGTCAGTGGCGTAGCGGCGGTGGCGTTTCCACACCGTTTGCCACGCCCGAACTCCTCGGGCAGAGCACGCCACGGCAGGCTGGTGCGCAGCCGATACAGCATGCCTTCGACCACCAGGTTGTTGGAAAAATTGCGGCCCATGCGGCCTTCGGATTTCGGCAGCAGTAATTCCAGCAGTTCCCACTGCTTGTCGGTCAGAACCCGGTATCGATCACCGATCGCGGACGCCACGGTGGCCGTGACGCACAATCGACCCCGAACGCGGGGCTGACCGAATCACCGCATTGGGAGACAGAACCCAATCCTTCGCAAGAATAACTCCGGCAGTATTCACCGGCATCGGATGCTAAGGGATGTCCCGTAAGTCGTTGAGCGGCAACGGGTATCGTTTCTCGGGTGGTGATCTCGGCGACAGATCCGGTGATGGTGGAGTTGTTCTCTGGGCTGTGGCCACGCACGTTCGCTCGCCTGATCACCGGGTTGCGGCGCGAGGGCATCGACCGGCCGTTGCGGGGCCGACCGTGGGGGTTGTGTTTCGAAGACCGGGTGTTACTGGTGGCCACCTACTGACGGACGAACCTGACGATGCGTCAACTCGCGGCGGTGTTCGGGGTCTCGAAGTCGGCCGCGGCCCGAGTGATCGACGACCTCGGACCGGCGTTGGCGCTGCGGCCTCGGGCCCGGTTCCCTCGTGGCGCGGTGTTGATCGTGGACGGGACCCTGGTCCCGACCCGGGATCACAAGGTCGCCGCCCAGAGTAAGAACTACCGGTACTCCACCAACCATCAAGTCGTGATCGACGCCGACACCGAACTCGTCGTCGCGCTCGCAAAGCCGTTACCGGGCAACCGCAACGACCCTCGCGCCTGGACCGAATCCGGTGCCGCCCACGCCTGTCGCAACGCGGTGGTGATCGCTGATGGCGGTTACCAGGGCACCGGTCTGATCATCCCGCACCGCCGGGTGCCCGGTGCCGAGCTACCGGAATGGAAACAGGCTCACAACAAATCCCACCGCAGGGTCCGTGCCCGTATCGAACACGCTTTTGCCCGGATGAAGACCTGGAAGATCCTGCGCGACTGCCGCTTACGCGGCGACGGGGTGGGTGTCGCGATGGCAGGGGTGGCGACACTGGCCAACCTCGCCCATGGCTACTGATTATCCGGTCGGCGGACCGATCGCCGTCACCGACCCACACTTACGGGACATCCCTTAGCTAAGTACGATCGGCGTGTCTGTGCTCATCGGCGACTATCTGCACGCCATAGAGAATTAGATTTGACATATGCTCGATGAGAGTGTGGCGGTCCAGTCCATGATCGCCGTGCGGAAGAAGCCAGTCGCCGAATGCCACCAGTCCAGCGGTCATCGCGACAACCAACCGGGTGTTCACTCCTATGGATGAAACGTCGACTCCGCGAATCTGTCCTTCGCGCCCGGCGAGCACCGCGATCTCATCGAGGACCTCGTCAAGCTTGCGCCATAAATCGTTGTTATCCATCGGTGATAGTCCTGACAGGACCATTGTCAGAAAGTCGCGGTGTGCCGTCAAATCGCTCAGTAGGTTGTCCAAGAAGCCGTATATGAGATCCCACAGGGGTATTGGATTGTCGGGACCGGAGCTATCTGCCATCGATTGAAACATGGAGAGGAATTCGCTGAAAGGTCTAAGCGTCGCCACCTGCACAATTTCTTCCGCGCTGGCGAAATGCCGATAGAGGACTGAACGATGCACTCCTGCTTCGCGCGCGATTTCCTGCGCGTTGGCTGACATGCCCTTGCGGACTACCACTCGTTCGGCGGCCTCGAGCAGAAGCCGACGCACCTCTGCCGGTCGACGGCGCGAGGCCGTGCTGCCGGCCTGAGGCGGTGTCTCGGTCGATGCCCGGGAGGCTGGATCGCTATCGGGCTGGCAAGTCGCACCATCATCTCCGTTGGTCACGGCGGCAATGATGCCACCAGGCCGAGGGTTGGCGATACCGCCGCTTGGGCCCGCAGGGCGCGGTCGGCCCATCTACCAGCGAGTATTCGTCAACCGGAGCGGTGGTTCGATAAGAGACGGATGTGTCTCTTGACGGTCGGTTGTTGCAAGTGTTTCACTCGTCACAACGGAGTGGGCAGTTAGCTGAATGAAGGGCATCGCATGGCAAGGGGCGTTGGTCCGGTCGCGAACGATGAGCCGACAATGGGGGTTTCCACAACGGCGATCCGAGCCCGAAAAGGGTTGATTACCAAGGGGGTTCTGAATCCGCAGTACCCGACGTCGTATTGGCAGATCGCTTTCTCGCGTGACCTCGGGCCGGAGTCGGTTATTCCCCTGCGGGTACTCGAACGCGACGTTGTGCTGTGGCGGGATTCACAGGGGATTGTGCACTGCACGGCGGCACATTGCGCCCACCTCGGTGCCAACCTCGGCTACGGCGGCGAGGTCGTCGGCGACACCATCCGCTGCCCGTTTCACGCGTGGCGCTACGACGCCGAAGGTAATGTCTCCCATGTTCCCGGGGTAGCGGGGACTCCGAAGGTGAGGCAATGTCTGCCGACCTATCGCGTGATCGAGCGCTACGGTGCCATCTTTCTGTGGAACGGTCCCGGGGTGCCCGACCATGAACTGCCCGATTTTCTCGCTGATGAGGGCATTGCCGAAGCGGACATCGTCTTTGAGCACGTTCGTTACAAGCTTCCCTTCGCCGCCAAGTGGTTTGTCGAGAATCTGCCCGACGCGGCGCATTTCGCCGGACTTCATCGACTGGGCTCCTGGGGCGACACTGAGATCATTTCCGAGTCGGACACGCGACTCGAGTACATCGCCCACTTCTACGGTCGTGCACCGTATGTGAGCTGGGAGGATCTCAAGCGCAGCTACCGCCGCGGTGAGATGTGGGGAGTGTCCGATGCGGCCGGCGGCGACTTCCACGCCACGACGTATGGCGGCGGACTGCACCTGATCCACCTCACCGCCTCACCGCCGGAATTGATCGAAAGCCGCGCCAAAGTGACTGCGCCGCTACCTCGGGCGATGATCGCTCTCACCGAGAAGGTCAACGACATGAGCGACAGCGCGCGGCTGATCTTGAGTTTCACTCCCGTGGACGTCGACAGTCACATCGTCTACCTCACGATGATCGTGCCGAAGATCAAGAACCCCGTGCTGCGCTTGATCGGAAGACCGGTCGTGCGGTCACTGCTGGTGCGGCGCAACTGGTTTGCCATTATGCAGGACAACTCATTGATGATGTACCGCCAGGAGCCCGAGCACCCCGCCTACAACCGGTTCGACCGCGGCCTGGTGCGATTCCGCAAGTTCTGGGACAGCCGACTGATCGACCGCAGCCTGTGGGCAGGTGACAACGTGCACAGCGCCGGGGCCAGGGCGGGCTGCACATGGCCCGACGATCCGACGAAAGCCGCAGTTGCCGGCGGATCAACCGAGGGTGAGGCGTGATGGCCCGGTTCGTTCTCTTGGTCGCTATACCTTTTGCCGCGATCCTGGTGGCCGGCGAGGCATATCGCAGGTACCGGCGCAAGCAGTTGGTACTGATGCCGAAAGGAATCAATGATGCGCGTGGAGTCACTATGCGCAGCAGCATCAAAGCGGCGGATCCGACCTATGTGGATCGTTGACCTCTGACCTCCCATCCGATATCCGGCTAGGTCCTTGGCCGACGACCCGATCGGTTACATGAAACGGAGATTCATTTCATGCCCCCTCTCGCTAACCGGCGCCTCGACATCGGCGTTCTGGATCCGGATGTGTACGCCAACGGCAATCCTGCAACTTACGGATTGCCGTTGGATCAGTACGCCTACCTGAGGGAAAACGAGCCCGTCTACCTCCAGGAATTCAATGATCCGCTACTGATCGACAGGGTGCGGGTGATCTCACGCTACGAAGACATCTCCGCCATCGACCGGGACCCGCAGACGTTCGCCTTCGATCGCGGCCACCTGAACATCTGGACCATCAACCCGATCGACCCCAGATCCGGCGGACAGCCCGCGATGCTGACCGCCGACATCGAGAATCACAAGCGTCAACGTCGGGTGATCAGCCGCGGTTTTACCCCCAATGTGGTTCGGCGACTTGAGGAGAAGTTTCGCGACTATGCACGCACGGTTGTCGACGAGGCGCTGGCGAAGGGCACGTTGAACTTCGTGACCGATGTCGCGCATGCGATGCCGATGGAGGCGTTGGGTGACGTGCTCGGGGTGCCTCCGGCCGAGCGGGCTCAGTTCTTCAACTGGGTCGACCGGTTCGCCGCGCCGTTCGATACGCGAATCACTCCATCGTTGGAAGCGGTCCTGGAAGCGATCGGCAACCTGATCGACTATTCCACCGATCTCGCCGCACGCAAGCGACTGTCGCCCGAGAATGACGTGATCTCCAAAATGGTGCAGGCCGATGCGGACGATCCTCTGTCCGAGGACGAGATGCTGGGCAATATCGTTCTTCTTGCCAGTGGAGCCGCCGAGAGCACCCGCACGGCGTTGAGCCACGGTATGCACCAGTTGATGCGTGATCCGGATCAGATGGCTTGGCTGCGGGCACATGCGGACGATATCCCCGTTACGGCGCTGCAGGAGTTCGTCCGTATCTCCACCCCGTTCCTGCACTTTGTTCGCACTGTCACGAAGGACATCGAACTGCACGGCCATCCCATCTCCGAGGGCGAGCGAGTGTGCATCCTTTTGGGTGCGGGCAACTTCGACCCCGAGGTGTTCCGCGACGCCGACGTCTTTGATCTTTCTCGGGATACCGACCCCCCGCACCTGAGTTTCGGTCGTGGTCCGCATTCCTGCTTGGGCAAGCACGTGGCGGTTTTGGAGATGAAGATCCTGCTCGAAGAGCTTCTCCAGCGCACCAAGGACATCCGCCCGGCTGGTGAGATCAGTTACGTGCGTGACGTTTTCGCTCGTGGCGTCTACGAGCTCCCCATCACTATCACACCTGCCTGACCGGGATGGGTCTCGTAGGGAGTTCAGTAGCATGACCGAAAACCCCTTCAACCTGGTCGTCTCCGGCCGTCACGTGACGGCCGATGACGTTGTCTCCCTGGAGCTGAGGGATCCTTCGGGCTCGCCGACCACCGCTGCTCTGTGCTCAGCGATGCGGAGTGCGCCGCACAGGACTTGATGATGGTCTGCGTCTCCCGCTCGGCGGGAAAGAGATTGACCCTTGATCTTTAGCGACGATTCGTCTCATAATTATTGGGGCGGGGTACTGGTGAAATCTACCGAGTTTCGTTGTCAGAACAGGAAAATGGCCATGGCCGAAATCCAACTGCCGAGTCGTGCGGTTGTCCCCCCTATCTCCGGCGAGTTGACCGTGATGAGCCCGGTCGACGGCACGGTGATAGCAGCGGTCCCGAATATGACCGATGCCGATGTCGCGGTCCTGGCGGCGCGGCTGCGCGCGGCCCAGCCGGAGTGGGAGGCCCTCGGTACCCGGGGCCGGGGTAAGTGGCTCGGTCAGCTCCGGGATTGGATCCTCGACAATGAGACCCACCTGATGTCGCTGATCCAGCAGGAGACCGGCAAGGTGTATGGCGACGCGTCGATCGAACCATCCTACGGATTGATGGTCCTCAACTATTGGATCAAGAACGCCGAAGAGTTTCTGCGCGACGGCCGTCCCAAACCCGCCAGTCCGACTCAGCTGACCAAGCAGCTTACCGTCAGCTACCGGCCGTTCCCGCTGGTGGGAGTTATCTCGCCGTGGAACTGGCCGCTTGTGATGCCGCTACTGGACATCCCCGCCGCGCTCATGGCGGGCTGTGCGGTGCTCTCCAAACCGTCCGAGCTAACCCCGCTGACCTGGCTCGAGGTTGTTCGCGGCTGGAGGGAGGACATCGAAGCACCCGATGTGCTCGGGTGCGCGACCGGGGCGGGTGCGACCGGCCGAGCGGTCGTCGACGCGGTCGATATGGTCCAGTTCACCGGTTCGGTGCGCACCGGCCGGGCGGTGGCTGCCCGCGCTGGCGAGCGGCTCATCCCCTGCAGCCTGGAACTCGGTGGCAAGGATCCGATGATCGTATTGAACGACGCCGACATCGAGAGGACAAGTGCCGGCGCGGTCTGGGGGGCGTTCGTGAACGCTGGCCAGGGCTGTATCGCCATCGAGCGGGCCTACGTCGAGGCGGGCATCTACGACGACTTCGTGCGCGAGGTCGTCTCGAAGACCGCCGCACTGCGGGTCGGCACGGACATCGACGCGCCGTTTACGGCGGACATCGGCGCCATGTCCAGCGAAGCACAGCTGGCCATCGTGGAACGCCACGTCGACGACGCGGTTGCCAAGGGCGCCAAGGTACTGGCCGGTGGGAAACGTCGGCCCGGTCCTGGTTTCTACTACTTGCCGACGGTGCTGGTGGATGTGGACCACACGATGGACATCATGCGCGAGGAGACCTTCGGTCCTGTCCTTCCCATCATGAAAGTTCCCGATGCCGAGAGCGCGCTGGCGTTAGCGAACGACAGTGCGTTCGGGCTCTCGGGCAGCGTCTGGACCAAGGACCGCCGCAAGGGCGAGGCGCTCGCTGAACGACTCGAGGTCGGGGGAGTCTGCGTCAACAACGTGTGCATGACCAACTTTCAGCTTCCGTTGCCGTCGGGAGGCTGGAAGGACTCCGGTATCGGCGCGCGTTTCGGGGCTGCGGGCGGCATCCGCAAGTACACCCGCGCCCAGGCTCGGGTGTCGGAGCGTGTCGAGGCCAAGTCCGAGGCACACTGGTACCCCTTCACCCCTTTCAAGGGTGGTCTCATCGCCAAAGGCTCGCGTTTCATCGAGGCCCGAGATTGGCGGCGTCGGCTCGGCAGGTCGGCCGGGCGCTGAAAACCGTGGACACGCCGGCTTTTTCGCGTGTCATCCACCCGACACCAGTCCAGGTAGGAGAAATTTCGTGACGACCGTTTCCGAAAGGAAAACCGCCCAGGCCGACCCCCTCGGCCTCGTTACCATCCCAGCCGCTTTCCAGGCGACCGTTGCCAGGGTTGCCGACCGAGTCGCTCTGCGCACCTTGGGTGGCGAGAGCGAGGTCACCTGGGCCCAGTACGGCGAGGAGGTGCGCAAACATGCTGCAGCGCTGTACGGATTCGGCGTTGGCGGAGGCAACACGGTTGCGCTGATGACCCGCAATGTGCCCGCGTTCCACTACCTCGATACCGCGCTGACCCATCTGGGCGCGATTCCGATCTCGATCTACAACACGCTGCCCGCCGCAGACATCGCATGGATCCTGGACAACGCGAGGGTGCGGCTCGCGATCGTCGAGCCGGAGTTCGTCGAGGTGATGCGGGAAGTCCAGCGGCACAACCCGGAACTGGCGAGCATCATCTCCATTAGCGGCGAGGCCGATGGGACCGTCCCGCTGGCGCAGTTGATCAAGAATGCGCCCGCCGGGTTCGATTTCGAGTCGACCTGGCGCGCGGTCGACCCCACCTCCGCTGCCACGGTGAGCTACACCTCGGGCACCACTGGACATCCCAAGGGTGTGGTGTTGAGTCACCGTGCCATCCTGGGTAGTCTGTCCGCCCTCGACGAGGTGATGGACACTGTCGACGGTGGCCGTACCGTGTCTTTTCTGCCGATGGCGCATGTGGCCGAGCGGATGTTCTCCCACTACCGGGGAATCAGATTCGGCTTGACCGTGACCACGTGTTCCGATCCTCGCCTGATTGCGCAGCATCTCGCTGATTCGCATCCGCATTACGTCTTCTCGCCGCCGCGGCTGTTCGAGAAGCTGCGAGCGGCGATTGAGGCCCAGATCGAGCGCAACACCGACTCCACCGGTCCGGCCCTGCGTGAGGCGATCGACCTCGGGCTTCGTGTCGTCGACGCACAGCAGGCCGGTGAGCCGGTTCCCGGCGACCTCGCCGAGCAGTATGCCCAGGCCAAGCGGGATGTGCTGAATCCGCTGCTGGCGACCCTCGGCCTGGACCAGGTGGTTGTAGCGCTCACTGGGTCTGCGCCCGTGCCGCCCGGTCTTGTGCGTTATTTCCTGGCGCTGGGCGTGAACGCGCTCGAAGCATGGGGTATGTCGGAGTGCACCGCGTTCGGGTCCATCAACCGTCTCGACGACGTACGGCTCGGTACGGTGGGGCGAGCCCTTCCCGGTCTGGAACTCGAACTCCTCGACGATGGCGAGATCATTCTGCGCAGTCCCTGGCTGATGACCGAGTACCTGAACCGCCCGGAGTTGACCGCCGAAACCATCGACGCGCAGGGATGGTTGCACACCGGCGATATCGGCGAGTATGACCCTGACGGTCGGCTGAAGATCATCGACCGGAAGAAAGAGCTGATCATCAGCGCTTTCGGCAAGAACATGTCACCGGCCAATATCGAAGCCAAGATCAAGGAAGCCGATCCGGTCATCGGCTCGGTGATCGCTGTCGGCGATGCCCGCCCCTACAACGTCGCCCTGATCGTGATCGATGTCGAAGTCGCCTCGGCGCTGGTAAGCAACGTTGAAGATACCGAGACGCTGTCCACCCATCCGAGAGTGCGGGCAGCGGTCGAGTCTGCCGTCGTAGCGGCCAACGAGCGGCTGTCACGTGTCGAACAGATCAAGAAATTCAGTGTGCTCCCCGACGAGTGGTTGCCTGGCGGCGACGAGCTCAGCCCGACGATGAAGCTCAAGCGCAAGCCCATCCTTCAGAAGTATTCCGATGTCATCGAGGCCCTGTATGGGACCGATGCGAGTAGACGGGGCGAGTAGGCGGGGCGAACGATTCCACGATCCGGCACCTCGTGGTGAATGGCGGCCGCCCACGTGGGCGGCCGCTGCAAGGTTGCGGAATTCTTATGCTGCACTCTAAAATTATATAACAATATAAGTTGCAGTCCGGGGCTTGCGTGGCGACCTGGCTGGGATGGAAAGGGAGTTGATGGCAGTCCAAACCGGCACCACCGTCGTGATGTCCGACGAGGAACGTGCGATTCGTGACGCGGTCGGTGGTATCGCGCGCTCGTTCGGGCCCGACTACTACCAACGGCAGGTCGACGAAGGCGGCAACTGTGCTGAGCTGTGGAAGACGTTGGGCGCCAAAGGATATCTGGGTGTGCACCTACCCGAACAGCACGGTGGGGGCGGCCTGGGGCTGAGCGAGCTCGCCGTTGTTGTGGAGGAAACCGCGATCGCTGGAACTCCACTGCAGTCGATGCTGTTCTCCTCGGGTGTGACCGGAACGGTTCTCGACCGCAGCGCCAGCGAGGAGCAAAAGGCGCGGTGGTTGCCGGGCGTTGCCTCTGGTGAGACGCGGCTGTCGTTCGCCATAACCGAGCCCGACGCTGGATCCAATGCCCACCGCATTACCACCACCGCGCGGCGTGTTGGTGACAACTGGGTTCTCAGTGGCCAGAAGGTGTTCATCACCGGGATGGAGTCGGCCGAGTGGGTGATGGTTGTCGCCCGCAGCAGTACCAGCGAGCGCAGCGGTCGTTCCAGGCTGTCGGTGTTCATGGTGAAGGCCGATTCCCCGGGGCTGACCTGGACGCCCATCCGCACCGTCATGAACCAGCCTGACAGGAGTCACCAGGTGTTCTTCGACAATGTGGAGGTGCCGGCCGACAATATGATCGGCGCGGAAGGTCACGGACTTGCGGTCGCCTTCACGGGCCTGAACACCGAACGCATTCTGACGAGCTCGCTCTGCACCGGGATCGGGCAGTATGCATTGCGTAAAGCCGTCGACTACGCGAATCAGCGGCAGGTGTGGGACCGGCCCATCGGTGCGCATCAGGGCGTGGCTCATCCCCTGGCGGCCGCCCACATCCACTTGCAGTCCGCTATTCTGCTGACCCAGCGAGCATGTCAGCTGTATGACACCGGCGTAGAGGTCGGTGAGCTGGCGAACATGGCGAAGTTCCTCGGTGCGTCGGCAGGGCTGGAGGCACTCGACACCGCTGTTGCGATCCACGGCGGCAACGGCGTGACCTACGAGTATCAGCTGGCGCCCTACTACTGGGTGGTGCGCATGCTCAATATGGGACCCGTCTCGAAAGAGATGATCCTGAATTTCGTTGCGGAGCATTCGCTGGGGTTGCCGCGGTCTTACTGACCTATCCGGCGTTTCCGGGTGAGCCATTTCGCGGCCGCTGTCCGGCCCACCGCCTATACCGGGGGCTGTCCGTTTCGTGGATTACCATCGGGGCGGGCATACGGAGATTGTCGCGACAGTGGCGCACGAATGATCGAGAGGAGGGCGACCAATGGCGCGCTCCGTCTCGTCGGATGAGGTCACCGGCGACACAGCGTCGTTGGGCCTGCGGGAGCTGGGGAAGAGACGCCGTGCGGAGCGGATTCTCGACGGCGCCCTGGAATTGCTCCGGGAGGATCCCGACAAGGGCCTCACCGTCGAGCGCATCGCAGCGCGTGCGGCGGTGGCGCCGATGACCGTTTTCAACCTCATCGGCAACCGCGATCAACTGTGGAGCGCGCTTGCCGACCGAGCGCTCGCCGGCCTGGACGTTCAATCCATTACTGCCGATGAACCCCAGGAGCGCGCGCATCGAATCGTCGACGCGGTGGTGCGCATCCTGTGCGCCGACGGCCCGGTTTTCCGTGTGTTGCTGTCCGGGTGGAGCATGAGCGGGCGTGTCCTCGACCATGATCCGACCCATGCCCTCATCGGCTGCCTCGAGGATGCGGTCGAAGCCGGCTTCATCGGCCCCCAGGTGAACGTTCGCCGATATGGCGATGTCATCGCAGCGGGCCTGCTCGGCACCATCCACCAGTGGATTGCCGGTCTGCTCAGCGACGACGCCTTCAGGATCCGCGCACTGGCGGTGGTCGACACTGCGTTTGCGGCGGCACGGTACGAGACCGAGGCAGAGAGCCGAGGCTGAGCAGCCGTTCGGCTTTGGCCAGCGCCGGTTCGTCGCGGACATCGGCGACGCAGCCGTGGACCCTATCGGCGATTTCGTGGCCGCACGGCTGGGGAATCTGCGGATTCGTTGCGTGTGGCATCCCTCGACTTCGACCCGAAACCTGCTTATATTGAGATATAATATCTCTTTAATGGGGTGCTCGGTGCAGTCTTTCGCTGAAGTGATTGGAGGGCCCAAATGACTGACCTAATCGAAGGGCCAACGATCCATCAGATGGCAGCGAACCTGCCACCACGGCGGCGCGCCGTGCCTGCAGCCCGAGCGGCGCGCCGAGCGCAATTTACAGTCCGCGGCAAGCGAGATATTCGTGCTGGGGGGCTATCACACCGCGGGGATGGGCGAGATCGCGGACCACGCCGATATCAGCAAACCCGTTCTATACCAACACTTCTCGGGAAAGCCGGAACTGTATCCGGCGGTGCTGCGCAGCCACGCCGACGCGCTCGTGTCCTGGGGGACGTGGACCAGGTCGGGAAGCATGCGGGCATCGCTGATCACTGCCGCGATCTCCGATTCGTTACCGACCTTGCGGAACAACAGTATTCGGTCCGTCTTATCGAGGACCGCCACCCAGTGGTGTTCCTTGCCGACGTCGATCCCGACCCACGCTCGATCAGTCACGTCACCGCCCGTCCTTCAACCCCACCGTCAGTTCCTTGAAGCACTGACAAATTCGCAGATCTCAATCAACGGCTCTGGAAAGTCCAGGCGGGTCGAGCGGCCAATCCTTTCAAGTCCGCACGACAAGCAGCCGAGCAAACCACCCCCACCGCCACACTCAACCCACCCGGGTTGTAGCACAACGTACTTCTACGAACCTAAGGAACCGACCAATGACCACGACGGATACCCGCGCGCTCGTCTCCGATGGCGCGACGGACCTTGCCAGGCTGCTCGAAGGAAGGCGGAGCTGCCGCGGATTCCTGCCCGATCCGGTTTCCCGCGAAACCATCACCCGGGTGCTCGAGCTCGCTCGCAGGTCGCCGTCATGGTGCAATACCCAGCCCTGGCACGTGCTCGTCACCGAGGGTGAGGGCACCGAGAAGTTCCGCGCCGCGCTTTCGGCCCACGCCGCCTCCGCGGAGCTCACGCCAGACTTTCCGTTTCCGGCGCAATATGTCGGTGAGTATCGCGAGCGCAGGCGTGAATGCGGCTTTCAGCTGTACGAGAGTGTCGGGATCGCGAAAGGCGACCGGCAGGCTTCGGCGCAACAGGCCGCCAAGAACTTCGAGCTCTTCGGCGCGCCACATGCCGCGATCATCACCACCGAAGCGGATCTCGGCGTCTACGGCGCGGTCGACTGCGGCCTGTACGTGCAGACCTTCCTGTTGGCCGCGCAGGGTCTGGGCCTTGGCGCGATCCCGCAGGCTGCGCTGGCAGCCTACGCGCCGTTTATCCGCCAGCATTTCGGCCTACCCGACAACCGGTTGATCATCTGTGGCGTCTCGTTCGGCTGGCCTGATCACGACCATCCCGCCAATGGCTTCCGCACTCGGCGCGCGGCGGTCGAGGAGACCGTCACCTGGGTCGGCTGAACCGGCTCCGCCCGTATGTGCTCGATCATCACATGAATGCATTGGGGGCCTGGTTCAGATTTCCGGACCAGGCCCCAACGCCCTTCTCCGATCACTTACGAAACATCCTCGCCCCCAACATTATCCAGCACCCACGGCAACCTACCGCGGAAGCAACTCTGCTGCAGAACAACTAAATACAACTGTCGTGCCGGCCGGTCCGGCCTCCCCGATCGCGGTGGACGGCCCGAGGGGTGGTTCGATCGGAGTATGAGCGACGGTGGAGAAGCCAGGCGAGTTGTTTCCGCAGAGCGTGAGGTAGCCGCCGGGGCCGCACGGATATTCGAATTGATCGCCGATCCGGCGCAGCAGCCCCGCTGGGATGCGAACGACAATCTCGCACACGCGGAGCCCGGGCAGCGGGTGCGGTCGGTCGGTGACGTCTTCGAGATGACGCTCACCCATGGAGGGGTCCGGGAGAACCGGATCGTCGAATTCGAGGAGGCGCGCCGAATCGCCTGGCTGCCTTCGGAACGCGGTGCGCAGCCGCCCGGCCACCTGTGGCGGTGGGAGCTGGAGCCGCTGGGCGACAACCGGACCCGCGTGACCCACACCTACGACTGGACCGATCTGGCCGATGAGAAGCGACTGGCCCGGGCGCGCGCCACCACCTCGGAGAAGCTGCGCGGATCGGTGGATCGGCTGGCGGCGCTGGCCGAAGAGGAGTGATCGGCCGGCTGCGCGCCCGGGGTTCTCAGGAGGCCGCATCCTGGAGCTCGCGCACCGCGGCGGTGGTGTAACGGTAGTCGTCCAGCGGGAAATGCCGGTTCTCCCAATACATTTCCAACTGCGTCGAAGGCCGGAACGCCGCGCCGTCACCCTGATAGTTGATGTAGTAGGTGTTCGAGGTGATACAGCCCTGGGTGAACAGGTGGGTCCGCTTGGCCCGCCTGTCCATCCGCGCGAAGTACTCGTCGTGCGGTTGCTGCCGCACCTCCACCCGGGTCGCGCCGCGCCGACGAGCCTCCCCGATGACCCGGGCCGCATGCGCCGAGGTCGATTCGATCAGCGGAATATACGAACCGGGCGCATAAGCGTAGGGCCCGACGATCAGGAAGGCATTGGGGAACCTGGGCACCGAAACACCCTGATAGGCCTGGAAGCGGTGCTCGTCCCAGAACTCGCCCAGTTCGAGCCCGTCGCGACCGTAGATCGGATAGGGCGGCGTGTACCCCTTCTCCATCACCTTGAATCCGGTGGCACACAGCACCATATCGAATTCCCGCTCCCGCCCGTCGGCGCTGACGACGCCGGTCGGCGTGAAATGCTCGATGGCCTCGGTGACCAGATCGACATGCGGGAGGGTGAACGTCTTGAAATACGAGTTCGAGATCGACGGCCGCTTGCACCCGAACCGGTAGTCCGGCGTCAGCTTGCGGCGCAGCTCGGGATCGCGCACCTGACTGAAAAGAAAGGCCTTCATGGCGGTTTCGGCCGCCGTCATACCCATCGAGGTCAGCCGCGGATAGTTGGCGATGGCCAGCCCTGCCCCCAGCCCCGCGTTCACGCCCACATTGCCGAGAAAGCGCACCGTCCGCTGTAGCGGCGCGAAATTCAGCACCGCGTTCGCGACCGGCCCCATGGGGAAGTCGACCTTGGGCCCGATCCAGATGGCCCGCCGCTGATACACGGTCAGCTGCGCGACCTCCTTGGCCAGTTCGGGAATCACCTGCAGCGCCGTGGCTCCGGTGCCGATCACCGCCACCCGCTTACCCCGGTAGTCGTAGTCGTGATCCCACCGGGAACTGTGCATGATCTTGCCGGTGTAGTCGCCGATCCCCGGAATATCCGGATTGTGCGGCTGCTCCAGCCCGCCGACCGCGCCGATCACATAGCGTGATGTGATCTCCGTGCCGTCCTCGAGGGCGATCCGCCACAGATCCTGCTCCTCGTCGAAAACCCCGAGCACGACGCCCGATCCGAGCCGCAGCTTGCCGCGCAGCCCCTGCCGATCGACGACCTCCTCCGCGTATCGCTGCAATTCCGCGCCGGGCGCGAAGAATCGCGACCAGTGCGACCGCGGCTGAAACGAGAAGTTGTACACCGGCGACGGAATATCCACGGCCACACCGGGATAGGTATTGGCCAGCCAGGTGCCGCCGACCTTCGCCCACTTGTCGACCAGGACGAAGTTCTCGACTCCGATGCGGCGCAGTGCGACACCCGCGCCGATCCCGCCCAGGCCAGCGCCGACGATCACGACCTCATGGGTGGGCCGGGGCTGGGAACCATTGGTAGCGCTCATGACTGAGACCTCACGTCCTGGATGGATCGGATTCGAGAGCGACGCCGGACTCGGCCGCCGCGCGCGCCCGTGCGATGACCTCCGGAAGCTGTTGCCGCCGTAGCTTGCCCGCGGTCGTGCGCGGCAGTTCGGGCACGAACACGATGTCGCGCGGCACCTTGTAGCCGGCCAGCGTGGCCTTGATGTGCCGTTGCAGGGTGCGTGCCCCGGCCCGCGCCCCGGCCCGGAGCACCACGGCCGCCGCCAGCCGCTGCCCGAAATCGTCGTCGGGCACCCCGACGGCTCCGGCGTCGGCCACCGCCGGATGCGCCAGCAGTGCCTCCTCGACCTCCTGCGGGAAGACATTCTCGCCGCCGGAGACGATCATGTCGTCGGAGCGGCCGTCCACGAACAGCCTGCCCTCGGCATCGACATGCCCGAGGTCACCGGAGTCCATGTGCTGTCCGACCATCGTCTTGGTCCGGCCGTCGCTGTAGCCGGCGAACACGCTCGGGTTCTTGTTGACGATGCGGCCGGTGACACCGGCGGGCACCTCGCGGCCGTCGCCGTCGACGATGCGGATGTCCACGATCCCGGTCAGCGGCCGGCCCACGGTCCCGGGCGCGGCCCGCAGATCCGCGGGCGTGGCGAAGGTCCCCGCGCCGGTCTCGGTGGAGGCGTACGCGTTGAACAGCACCTCGCCGAACTCGTCCATGAAGGCGGTGGCCAGCCAGGCCGGCAGGGGAGCGGCGCCGCACACCACCATCCGCAGGCTCTCGAGGTGATGGCCGCGGCGGTCCGCCGCCGGAAGATCCATGATCCGCTTGATCATGGTCGGCACCAGGCAGGCGATCTGCACACCGTGCCGCTCGATATCGGTGAGCACGGTTTCGGCGTCGAACCGGTCGTGCACGATGGCGGTCGACCCGAGTAGGAACGCCGCGGCGAGCGCCAGGATCCCGTAGGTGTGATGCAGCGGCGGGGCGATCACCATGGGCCGTCCGAGCCGCGGAATCGTTTCGATCCGGGCCAGGTCGCCGAGCGCGAGCACCATGCGCGGGCTCAGCCGGGCCAGCGCGGACCGCGCGCCGAGTGTGCGGGGTACGCCCTTGGGCACTCCGGTGGTGCCGCCGGTGAGCAGAATGATCGAGCCTCCGCCCGCGGGTTCGCGCACCGGCGGCCCACCCGCGGCGACCAGGTCCGCGACGGTCGGCAAGCCGTCCGCGGCGCCTCGCACCACCACTCGCCGACCCCGATAGCCGGATTTGTCGATCGCGGTATGGAATTCGCCGTCGTACAGCAGCAATTCCACGCGTTCGCGGTCGAGCACCTCACCGATCTGCGGCCCGGCGAAGCCGTAGTTCAACGGCACCAGATCCGCCGAGAGCCGCGCCGCCGCATAGGCCGCGATCACGAATCCCCGATGATTGCGGCACAGCACCCCCACCCGCTGCCCGCGCCGCACATCCCAGCGCGCCCGCAGCGCCGCCGCCAGCCGCTGCACCTGCCGATCCAGCTCGGCCGCAGTGATCGAGCCCTCGTCGTCGATCATGGCGGGCCGATCCGGGAACCGCGCGGCGCACACCGACAGCGCCGTGGCCAGTCCGATCCCACCGCGTAATGCCCGGGCCAGCTGGGGAATCCGGGTGGGCGGCACCAGGTTCAGCGCGCCGCTGGCCGGAATCCGCCCGGCCACTGTCACCGCGTCGTCGAGCAGATCGGCGGCCCGCTCGACCCGCCCGATCGGCCCGGCCCAGTCGACCGGCCGATTGTTCCAGTTCCCGGCCTTCGCGTATGTGGTCAGCAGCCGTTGCGCCGCACGGGAATTGTCCAGTGCATAGGACAGGGGTGCGCTCGCCCGCTCCCACCACGGCCGGATCGCCAGCGGGCGGTCCACGATCGCCCGGCACACCATGCTCGCCGCCTCCTCGGTCGACATGCTCGGGGTGTAGCGATAGATCCGGTACGGACCCAGCATCTCCGAGCGCACCAGCTGCAGGTGAATAGTCGTGACGTCGATGCCGTCCGCCCGCAATTCCGGTGCGGCGCCGCGCATCCAGGAATTGAACGCGGACTTGGAGGCGATATAGGCCGTCCAGCCGACACCCGGGCCGTGCACACCGGCGGTACTGATATTGACGATGTGCCCCTGCCGGCGCGCCCGCATGGACGGCAGCAGGCTCAGCACCAGGCGCATGGGGCCGAGGAAGTTGATACGCGCGGTGTCGTCGAAATTGTCCCAGCGGTCCAGCGAATCCGACAGCCAGCGGCGGATCGATCGACCGGCATTGTTGACGAAGACATCCACGTGCCCGTGCTCGGCCAGCACACGCGTGATGAGTGCCGCGCAGGCCTCGGTATCGGAGAGGTCCGCCGGGTAGGGGTGGACGGTTCCCGGGAATTCCGCGGTCTCCGAACGTAATTCCGCCAGCAGGGACTCGCGACGGGCGACCGCGAGCACGGTCGCGCCATTGGCGGCCAGGCGGCGCGCGGTGGCCCGCCCGACGCCCGAGGACGCACCCGTCACCAGGATCACCCGGCCCGTCACGGCCGGTGCCAGGCGGCGGTCGCTGATGCCGTATCCGGTCGCGCCCAGTGCGATCCGGACCGATTTCGGCAGTTCCATCATGGCTCGACTTCCTTGTCGAACGGCGGGGTCAGGCGGGCAACCGCTCGAATTCGTAGTCGGCGAACGGGAAGTGACGATGCGCCCGCTGCGCCGAGAAGAATCCGGTGGGCCGGATATAGGTGCTGTCGCCCTGCGAATTGCGGTAGTAGGTGGGCACGTGCGCGTTCAATTCGGCCAGGTAGTAGCGCATGGCCGCGCCCTGCCGGTAGATGCGGCGGTGATAGGCGTCGTGCACATCCTGGCGGATGGCCACGAACGTCGCCTCGCGTCGCCGCGCCTCCGAAATGGCGCGCACCGCATGGTCGGCGGTCATCTCCACGAAGGCGTGCCAGCCGCTGCCGGTCCACGAATACGGGCCGACCAGCGTCCACCGATTGGGCAGTGCGGGCAGCGAGACGCTCTCGTAGGCCTGCAATCCCTGCTCGGTGAAATACTTTCCGAGATCGACACCGTCGCGGCCGACCACCATCCCGGGCGTGTAGGTCTCCGGGTCGGAGAACACGTGATAGCCGGTGGCCAGCACGATCATGTCGAATTCGTGCTCGACGCCGTCGGTGGTGCGGATACCGTGCGCGGTGAATCGTTCGATGGGCGTGGTCACCAGGTCGACATTGTCCCGGTTGAACGCCAGCAGATACCCGGTGTTCAAGGTCGGCCGCTTGGCGATCGGCCCGTAGTCCGGGGTGAGGCCCGCCCGAATCCCGGGATCGCGCACCAGGAGTCGCAGCAGACCGCGATAGCCGCGAATGGCGGTCGCGTCGAAGGCCCGCATGGCTGGCCGCACCACCGGCAGCGGTACGTTCGACATACCGCGCAGGGCGGCGTCGACCACCACCAGCACCGCGCCGTGCAGCGTCGCCTGCAGCCCGGGGACCTGCAGGGCCAGCTGCACCGCGCGCGGAATCCGCGGATTGGGTTTGGGCAGGCACCACACCGGCGTGCGCTGGAAGACGGCGAGGCTGCCCACCGCGTCCGCGATCGACGGCGTGATCTGCACCGAGCTCGCGCCGGTGCCGATGATCGCGACCCGCTTGCCGGTGAGGTCGTAGTCGTCGTTCCAGTCCGGGGGGCGCTGAATCGTGCCCTGGTACAGCGTCAATCCGGGAATTCCGGGATCGGTCTTCGGACTGATGAACGCGCCGACCGCGCTGATGACGAACCGTGCGGTCGTCACCTCGCCATTGTCAAGGTGCAGCGTCCAGCGGTGCCGGTCCTCGTCCCACTCCTCGCTGACCACGGTGGTCCCGAACCGGATGTGCGGATACAGCCCGAACCGCCGCGCCACCGCCATGTGATACCGCTTCACCTCCGCGCCGGAGGCGAACAGCCTGCTCCAGTTGGGGTTTCGCGCGAAAGAGTACTGGTAGGCCAGGGACGGGATATCGACTTCCAGCCCCGGGTAATGGTTTTCGTGCCAGCTACCGCCGACCTCGTCGGCCCGTTCCAGCAGGACGAAGTCGCACACCCCGGCCCGCTTCAGCTTGACCCCCGCGGCAATGCCGCCGGGCCCCGCGCCGATGACGGCGACCTCGTGGTCCGGAGCCGAAAGCTCAGGAGGGCGGATGTCTTTGGATGCAGTGGTCACGACGGGGACCTTCCGGACAGACTCCGGCGCTACGTTGCGCCTGTCACCCCAGGGTAGTTCTGTCTGGGACAGTGATCAAGACCTCGGGGTGACGGTGAGCCGGCAAGCCGGTCCGGTGCGGCTCACCCCGCCGCGAACCCGGTCGCCGCCGCGCCCGCCCGGCGCAGCCGCACGGCCTCGAGATCGGCCGGCTGCCCGCCGCGCGCCCGATGCCGGTCCATGACCGCGCTCAATTCCGGTGACCAGCGCAGGATCTCGGCGCGCATCGGCCCGGTCGTCCCGAGCTGCGCGACCAGCCCCAGCAGGGTGACCAGCCCGCGCTGGAACGGCATCAGATACGCGGGTATCCCGAGCTGGCGGTACACATTGTCCAGCCTGGGGCTCATGGCGTCGCGGGTGCGGCCGCGCAGCCACTCGGTATCGACCCGGGACGTCTCGTGCCGCAGCAGTTCGGTGAACGGCAGCAGCTTCTCGGCCAGCCCCGCGCTGTCCAGACCGCGCTGCTCGTCGGTGAACCCGTGGCTGCGCGTGGCCAGGTCCAGCTCGGCCGGCCCGCCATTGATGAGCGCGTCGGCCAGGTCGTGCACCAGCGCCGGGAACTGGGCCGGCGGCCACGGCGGGCAGGCCCCGAAGTCCACCACGCCCAGGCGGCCGTCGGGCAGCACCCGGAAATTGCCCGGATGCGGATCGCCGTAGAGCAGCCCCGAGCGCGGCGCGGACGACCAGAAGAACCGGACCGCCAGCATGCCCACCCGGTCGCGCTCCGCCTGCGTGCCCGTGGTGATCAAGCGGGACAGCGGAATTCCGTCCAGCCACTCGCTGACGATCACATCGCCGCACTGCGCCACCACCTGCGGCACCCGGAAATCCGGGTCCCCGGCGTAGGCTTCCGCGAAGCGGCGCTGGCTCTGTGCCTCGGCCGCGAAATCCAGTTCCATGCGCAGGCATTCGGCCAGCTCGTTCACCACCGCGCGACCGTCGGCATGCGGCGCGAAAACCGGTGTCAGCCAGGCCAATCCGCGCAGCCGCTGCAGATCGCTGTCCACCGCCGCGCGGGCGCCGGGGTACATGACCTTCACCGCCACCGCCCGGCCGTCGTGCCAGACCGCGCGATGCACCTGGCCGATGGTGGCCGAGGCGGCCCGGCGATCGTCGAACTCCCGGAAGTTGTCCCGCCAATCCGGGCCGAAGGACGCCGCCAGCACGGTGTGCACGGTGCGCGGCAGCATGGGCGGCGCGGCGTCCTGCAGCCGGGCCAGCGCGATCCGATAGGGCTCGGCCAGCTCCGGCGGCAGGGCCAGCTCGTAGATGCCCAGGACCTGGCCCAGTTTGGCGGCGCAGCCCTTCAATTCGCCCAGCACTTCTGCCATGTGCTCGGCGGTGCGCAGCTGGATCTCCCGATCGATCTCACCCGCCGGCCGGCCCAGTGCCCGTTTGCCGGCCCCGGCCGCCTGCCGCCCGGCGTAGGCCAGCGGCACCGCGGCCAGTTTCGCGGTGCGAATCACTGTGCGGGCAGGCGGATTCCCGCCGATGTCCGCATCCCCCCGTCGCGCACCGCTTCGCCGCAAACTCATCGATCAACCAACCCCTAGCGCGCGTTTCGATCGAATGCGCATCAGGGAGTCTGCCACGAAGTGAAACTATGCGGTACGAAAATCTGTACGCCCCGGAACCGCGTCCTGAATGGTGGGATGCGCGAAGGGAATCCGCTGGTGACGGGTCAGGGCCGGGCGGTGACCAGGGCCAGATCGGTGAGCCGGTGTGCGCGGGCGACCTCGGCGGGCGTGAACGGCTCCCCGGTACGCAGGAAGGTCATGGCCGCGAGATCGTCGTGCGGGCCGATCTCGAGCAGGGTGCTGCCGGGCACGCGGCCCGGGTCCGGATCCGGAACGTATTGCGCGCCCAGCAGTTCGGCGATCACCAGCGGCAGTTCCGCGGGGTCGGCGGCCACCCGCGCGGCCAGTCCCAGTGCGCGCGTCTGGCCGTCGACCAGGGTGAGCGCCGACGCGGGCCAGATGCCGGCGGCGACCCCGCCTGCGCGGGCGATGGCCTGGGTCAGCCGCTGCGGGCCGATCTCGGCCGGTGTGGAGACCACCAGCTCGTCGAGCACGCCGTTCTCCAGGTGATGCACGTGCACGGCCAGGATGTTGGCCCGCCGGTCGGCGAGCTGCTTGGCCAGCAGTTCCAGCCGCCCGGGCTCGTTGTCCAGGTGCACCCGGATGCGCCAGAGCCGCTCGGCGCTGTCGAGGCGGCGGCGGTGGCGCAGTTCCGGGGCGTGCAGCCAGCGGCCGAGATAGCGCATGGCGCCGGGTTCGACCACCCAGATGACGAGGATGGTGGCGGCGACGGCGAGCACGGAAACCGTTGCCAGATAGGGCAGTTCGAGGTGGACGACCAGGGCGTGCAGGGCGAGCTCGACCGGGAAGACCGCAGCGAGTTTGGCCAGCGCCATGCGGGTTCGTTTCGGATGGGGCAGACGACCGCAGACTTCGCAGGCCAGCGTATGAATCTCGGTTTGCCTCATGTTCACCACAGTGCTGGAAGCAGGTTTCCCCGACTGTGGTGCGGTGTAAAGAAGGGGTGACGGAACCCGGCAAACCTCTTGCGGCAATTGGTCATTCGGTGAAGCGGGACACAGTCGCGCCGGAGCTGTGCCCCGGCACACATTGATTGCCCCTATTTGGGCGGTAGCGACTTGGCGAAGTCGACCCCGCGCCGCACCCACTCGTCGAGCACATCGTCGTCGGCGACGGTCGCGGTGGTGACGCGCAGCCACCCGTGCATCTTCTTCCCGCCCATCTCCATCGGCTCGACCGACCCCGCCCGCAGCAGCGCCGCGGAGGTGTCCGGATCGGTGCGCACCATCAGCCCGCCCTTGCCGCTGGCCGCGACGGCCATATTGCCGCCCACCAGAAACGCCAGGCCGCCGAACATCTTCTTCTCGACCACATTGACCAGTTCGGGCCCGAGCGCGTCCCGAATCCGGTCGGCCAGCTCCTCGTCGTATGCCATACCCGGCATTGTGACCCACCCGACCGACAGTTCTGGGTCGCGGCGCGCTCGGAGCCCGGCCGGCCGCGGACCGGAGAGACCATTCCGGCAGGTGTCGGCACGTCCCCGGTGAGGTACACCTGATTCGTGGAAGCCCCGCCGACAGTGGGTGTCGAAGAGGAGTTCCTCCTCGTGGATCCGCGCAGTGGCGCGCCGGTCGGCAGAAATGCCGACGTCGCCCGGACCGCCGCGGATTTCGGCATGGACCTGCAATTGGAAATCATGCGGTGCCAGGTGGAGACCAGCACCCGCGTGCACACGAATACCGGTGAGCTGCTTCGGGAACTGCGGGAATTGCGGCGCGGCGCCGCGGCGTGCGCGGAGAAGAACGACGCGCTGCTGCTCGCCGTGGCGGTACCGCCGACCATTCCCGACGAACTCGCCATCACCGCCACCCCGCGCTACAGCCGGATCGCCGCGAGCTTCGGCCGGCTGGCCCACGAACAGGGCCTGTGCGGCTGTCACGTGCACGTCGCGGTGCCGGACCGGGCCGCCGCGCTGCAGGTGAGCAACTTCCTGCGGCCCTGGCTGCCCCTGCTGCTGGCGCTGACCGCCAACTCGGCGATCTACCGCGGCGCCGAAACCGGCTACCACAGCTGGCGCCACATCCTGTGGCGGCGCTGGCCCAGCGCCGGGCCGCCGCCGCACTTCGGCTCGGTCGCCGAGTTCGAGGGGGCCGTGGAGTCCATGCTGTCGCTGGGGGTCATCCTGGATCGCAAGATGGTCTACTGGGATGTGCGGCCCTCCAGCACCTTTCCGACGGTGGAGGTGCGGGTCAGCGATGTGCCCGCCACCGTGGAGGAGTCGGCGCTGCTGGCCAGCCTGGTGCGCGCCTGCGCAATGACTGCCCGCGCAACCGATTCCGTGCCCGTCGTCGCGGAAGACACACTGCGCGCGGCATATTGGAAGGCGGCGCACGAGGGCATCGACGGGACCGCCATCGATCCGCTCGACGGGCGCACGGTCCCGGTGGAGGACCTGCTGACCCGGCTCATCGACCGCATCCGGCCGGCCCTGGACCAGCTGGACGACCTCGCCTTCGTCACCGACACCGTGGCCGCGCTGCTGGCGCGCGGCAACGGGGCGCGGCGTCAGCTCAATGCCTTCCGAACCCGCGGCCGGCTCTCGGACGTGGTGGGTGAACTGGCCGAGGCCACGCTCTATACGTGCCGATAATCCCCGGTGTCAGGGCATCGGCTGGTCGTCGACGATCATGTCGTAGTTGACCTTCGAGCCCTCCACGTTCGTGGTCTTGGCGGTGACACCCCAGCGGGTGCCGTCGGATTCGGTCACGACGCATCGGATGGTCGAGCCGGTGGCACCGCGCAGCAGACCGTTGCAGGTGGAGGACTGCGGGGCGGCGCCCACCTTCGACTGATAGAAGTTCGAGACGCTGGAAGCCACCTCATCCGGCGCCACGAAGGCGTCGGTCAGGGTCAGGTCGTAGTAGACGTCCTTGCCGTCGACCTTGGTGACCTTCGCATTGATCGCCCAGGTCTGCCCGTCGGCGGAGGTGGCGGTGCAGGTCTGGGTGGCGTCCACCTTGGCGGGCAGATTGCCGTCGCAGGTCACGGTTTTCGCGTCCTCGTGCGACTTGTCCTTGTAGAAGCTGGTGACCTTCGTCCGCACGTCACTGTTGCTCACCGAGTCCGCACCCGATGACGAGCACCCCACGGCGAGAAGCGGCACGAACGTCAAGGCCAGAGCGGCTGTCAGTTTTCTCATGGACAACTTTAGGCGCGGGTTTACCGGGAAAATCTTGAAAATGAGCTTGCGAAACCGGCGAATCCGGCGTGTCCGGGGCTGGCGCGCCGCAGTGCGGGGCGGATTAGGGAACTTGACAGAGGACCGGTCCGGCGACCTGCGCTGGACCGGTCCTGCTGCGGCGATGGGTCAGTTCACGCGGGCGCGCCACTCCTCGAGCTGTGGGGATTCCGCGCCGATGGTGGTGGATTCGCCGTGCCCGGTGTGCACCAGGGTCTCCGGCGGCAGGGTGAGCAGGCGGTCGGCGATCGACTCGACGATGGTGCCGAAGTCCGAGTAGGACCGCCCGGTCGCCCCCGGCCCGCCGTGGAACAGGGTGTCGCCGGTGAACACCACGCCCAGGTCGGGGGAGTGGAAGCAGACCGCGCCCGGGGCGTGCCCGGGGGTGTGCAGCACGTGCAGTTCGGTCCCGCCGACCTCGATCACCTGCTCGTCGGACAGCTCGCCGTCGGGGCTGGTCTCCGGATGCGTGTGCTGCCACAGCACCAGGTCGTCGGGATGCATGAGCACGGGAGCGCCCGTGGCCCTGGACAATTCGGGCGCGACGCGAATGTGGTCGTCGTGCGCGTGGGTGACCAGGATGGCCTTGACCTTGCGGGTGCCGATGACATCCAGGATCGCCTCGACATTGTGGGGCGCGTCGATGACGACGCACTCCAGGTCGTCGCCCACCACCCAGACATTGTTGTCGACGTCGAAGGTCTCGTTGTCGAGGCTGAAGGTGCCGATGGTGACGGCGTGGTCGATGTGCGCCATCAGAGCACCACCACCGAGCGCAGTACGTCGCCGTGATGCATCTTGGTGAAGGCGGCTTCGATATCGGTCAGTGAAATAGTCTCCGTCACAAAGGCATCCAGGTCCAGGCGGCCCTGTTTGTAGAGTTCGACGAGGTAGGGGAAGTCGCGTGAGGGCAGGCAGTCGCCGTACCACGAGGACTTCAACGATCCACCGCGGGAGAAGAAATCGATGAGCGGCATCTCGAGGGTCATGTCCGGTGTCGGCACGCCCACCAGCACCACGGTGCCCGCCAGATCGCGTGCGTAGAACGCCTGTTTCCAGGTTTCCGGGCGGCCCACCGCATCGATCACCACGTCGGCGCCGAAGCCATCGGTGAGTTCCTGAACCCGTTCCACCGCATCCTCTTTGGCGGCATTGACGGTGTGGGTGGCCCCGAATCCGGTGGCCCACTCCAGCTTCCGCTCGTCGATGTCGACCGCGATCACGGTGGTCGCGCCCGCCAGCTTCGCGCCCGCGATGGCCGCGTTGCCGACCCCGCCGCAGCCGATGACCGCGACCGAGTCACCGCGGCCGACCCCGCCGGTATTGATGGCCGCGCCCAGCCCGGCCATGACACCGCAGCCCAGCAGCCCGACCGCGGCGGGGGACACGCTCGGGTCGACCTTGGTGCACTGCCCGGCGTGGACCAGGGTCTTCTCGGCGAAGGCGCCGATGCCCAGTGCGGGGGTGAGCGGGGTCCCGTCGGTGAGTGTCATGGGCTGGGAGGCGTTGAAGGTCGAGAAGCAGTACCAGGGCTTGCCCTTGCGGCAGGCGCGACACGAGCCGCACACCGCCCGCCAGTTCAGGATGACGAAATCCCCGGGCTGCACATCGGTGACGCCCTCGCCCACCGATTCGACGATGCCGGCGGCCTCGTGCCCGAGCAGGAACGGGAATTCGTCGTTGATGCCGCCCTCGCGGTAGTGCAGGTCGGTGTGGCACACCCCGCAGGCCTGCACCCGCACCACGGCCTCACCCGGACCCGGGTCCGGGATGACGATGTCGGTGACTTCCACCGGGGTGTTCTTCGAGCGTGCAATGACGCCGCGCACAGTTTGGGACAACGAAATTCCTTCCTGGCTAACCGCAATGCCTTCGACTATCGCATCCGACCCCGCCCACGTCATCTATTACCCCGGGTGACGGAAAATGAATCTCCTTGTGGCCGATCGCAACCTGTGGCCTTTCACAACAGGGATTCCGCGGCGGCTTCGGCGATCGTAGCGGCCACGAGGGTCAGTGCCGGGGAATCGAGCCGCCATTGCTGCCAGTAGAGCGGGACATCTACGAATACCTTCTCATCCAGCGGAATCAGCTCGTCCTCGGGGCGGATCATGAGGTCGGGGATCATCCCCCAGCCCATACCGGCGCATACCGCGTCATTGAATCCGGCCGAGGACGGGATGTAATGCCGGGGCGGATCCACGGGCTTGCGGGTGTAATGGCGCATGAGCCGGAACTGCAGATCGTCCTTGCGGTCGAACAGCACCACAGGAGCGTGTGCGAACGATTTCGCATTCGCGCCGTCGGGAAACCAGGTGCGGGCGAAGGCGGGCTGCGCCATGGGCCGATAGCGCATGGCTCCCAGCCGCCGCACCGTGCAGCCCTGCACCGGCGCAGCGGTGGAGGTGATGGCCGCCATGACGGTGCCGTCGCGCAGCAGGCGGGTGGTGTGTTCCTCGTCCTCGCGATGGATGTCGAACGACACCCCGGCGGCGGCGCGGCCGAGCGCCGGAATGACCCAGGTCTGCAGCGAATCGGCATTGACGGCAATGGGAATGACCACCCGGGCGGCGCCGGGCTGGTGCACGTCGCCGAGTTCGCGCGCGGTATCGCCGGTCAGCAGCTGGATCTGGCGGGCCAGCCGCAGCACCGTCAGCCCGGATTCGGTGGGCTGCACCGGTTTGGTGCGCTGCACCAGGATGCGGCCCGCGGCGTCCTCCAGCGCCTTGATGCGCTGGCTGATTGCCGACGGTGTCACGCTGAGCCTGCGGGCGGCGGCGTCGAAGGTGCCCTCGCTGATGACGGCGTCGAGCGCGCGCAGTTGGTCGAGCTGCAGATCCATAGTAAGAAATCGTAATGGCGCCTCAGAATCTTTAGCTGGCCTGGTGCTGGACGCCTGCCCTACTTTCGAGCGTGTGAACGCATCATCGGCGGCCCTGGCGGCCATCTCGGGACTCGGATTCGGCCTGTCGCTCATCGTGGCGATCGGCGCGCAGAACGCCTTCGTGCTGCGTCAGGGGATCCGGCGCGAGCATGTCCTGCCGGTGGTCGCGGTGTGCATCGGCTCCGACGTGATCCTCATGACCCTGGGTGTCGCGGGCTTCGGGGCGATCGTGAACTCGGCCCCGATGATCATGACCATTGCCAGGTACGCGGGGGCGGCCTTCCTGCTCGGCTACGCCGCCCTCGCCGCCAAGCGCGCGTTCTCCGCCTCGGCCCTGTCCGCGGGCGGCGGCGCGCCCATCGCGCTGGGCGCGGCCGTGGCCACCTGCCTGGCTGTCACCTGGCTCAACCCGCACGCCTATCTGGACACGGTTGTGCTGCTGGGATCCTTCGCCAATACCTATGCCACCCCAGATCGCTGGTTTCTTACCGCGGGAGCCATTGCGGGCAGTCTGATCTGGTTCGTCTCGCTCGGTTTCGGCGCACGGCTGCTGGCCCCGGTCTTCGCGAAGCCGCGCGCGTGGCGGGTGCTGGATTCGGTGATCGCCCTCGTCATGACGGGTCTCGCTGTCGGTTTGCTGGTGAGCTGACACCCTGACCGACGACGGCGGTCACAGTAGGAACTGTCACGCGCCGACGTCGGCCGGTGTCTCATGGGGCATGCAGCAAGAACAGAACAAGGCGACCTTCAAACTCCTGCACGACGTGGTGGGTACCGGTGACACCGAACTGATCTCGAAGACCATCCACGAGATCACCCAGCCGGACGCCATTCTCAATGTTCCGTTCCCGGTGGACCATCCGGGCGCGGCGGGGCTCGAGCAGATCATGCGCGCCTTCGTGACCGGCTATCCCGACATCAAGCTGGACGTCGTGGACATGATCGCCGAGGGCGACAAGGTGGTCGGCCGGACCGTCGTCACCGGCACCAACGACGGCGCGTTCCTGGGCCGCCCGGCGACCGGGAAAGCCGTGCGGTACAACGAGATCTTCATCATGCGTTTCACCGACGGCCGGATCGCCGAGGTGTGGGGCGTGGCCGACACCCTCACCCAGCTGATCCAGCTGGGTGTCGTCACCCTGTAGGAAATCGGTCTCAGGACACGGGTTTCCACGCGCCGACGTAGTTGCCGTTGTTGTTTCCGTTGGTGGGCAGGCAGGTGACCGCCCGGCCGCTGGAGGACTTGGCCACCACGTCCTTCTTGAGATTGCAGATCGTTCCGGGCTCGTGCGTTCCGCTGGTCACGGGGCCCGGGCTGTCCCACACATAGGTCGGCGTGGTCGATCCCGCGCGGCGGGAGCACAGCAGCTGGGTGCCGTTCGGGGCGTAGCCGAAGGTCCCGGCCTCGGTCGCGTTGCACGGGAATCCGAGCGAGGGCGTGCTGACCGACAGCCAGCGGAGCGTGCCGTCTCCGGCCGCGGTGCAGGTCAGGACCGAGCCGTCGCCGGCGACAGCGGTCTGGCCGGCCTGGGTGCAGGTCCCGCTGACCGCGGCCGCGCTGGTCGTCGTGGCGGTCGTGGTTGTGGTGGTCGTCGTGGCAGTGGCCGTGTCGGGCGCCGTGGTCACCTCGGCCGCCTGCGCGGTCGTGGTGGGTGACGCGGATGTGGTGGTCGTGAGCACGATTCGCGTCGGCGTGGGGCCCTTCGTGGCGTTCGGGGCCGCGTCCCAGCTGCCGTGGCCGGACAGGAGCAGGCCGCCGATGGCCAGCAACGCTACGACGATCGTGGCCGTGAGACCGATGATCACGTACCGGCTGGCCTGCGAATTCCGCGGCCGGCCGCCTCCGGGCCCGGCCTGCCGTCCGTCGTGGTCGTCGCGCACCGCGTCGAACACGACGGTGTCCTGCGTCCACAGCTCGTCCTGCGGATGATAGCCCGGTGGTATCGAATTGCCGCTCATTCCAATAGCTCTCGTCTCGGTGGTCCCGCTGTGATCACCGGGCACACCGAAGGGTAAACGGGGAGGCCGCGCTGCGGTAGCCGAAGTTTCAGCGGCGGATGTCGGCCAGCCGCACCGGCTTGCGCTGATGCCGGGACAGCTCGCAGGCCTCGGCGATGTAGAAGGCCTCCAGGGCGTCGGCGGGCGGGCACGGATTGGTCAGGCGGCCGGTGATCACGCCCAGGAAGGTGGCCAGCTCCTCGGTGTAGGCGCCGTGGAAGCGGTCCATGAAGCCCGGATAGGCGGGCAGGCCCGAGGGCGATTGGCCGGGTTCGACCGAGTGCAACGGGGCCCGTTCGTCGAGCCCGACGATGGCATTGCCCTTGGAGCCCAGCACTTCCAGCCGCACGTCGTAGCCCGCGCCGTTGTAGCGGCTGAGCGCGACATTGGCCAGCGAGCCGTCGTCGAGGCGCAGCACCACCGCGGCGGTGTCGACATCGCCCGCGTCGGCGAAGAACCGGTCCCCGCGATTGGATCCGGTGGCGTAGACCTCCACTACCTCGCGGCCGCTGACCCAGCGGATGATGTCGAAATCGTGGACGCCGCAATCGCGGAACAGGCCGCCCGAGCGCGGAATGTACTCGGCGGGCGGTGGCGCGGGGTCGAGGGTGGTGGCGCGCAGGGTGTGGATCCAGCCCAGGTCCCCGGCGGCGACGGCGGCGCGGGCGGCCCGGTACCCGGCGTCGAAGCGGCGCTGGAAGCCGATCTGGACCGGGACGGTCGAGCGCTCCACACGTTCGACCACCTGCAGCGTGCCCAGAATGTCGGCGGCGATGGGCTTTTCGCAGAAGACCGGGATGCCGCGGTCGACGGCAGCGGTGATGAGGGCCGGATGGGAATCGGTGGCGGTGGTGATGACCAGGCCGTCGATACCGGCGGCGAAGAGCGCCTCGATATCGGGCGCGTACTCCACCTCGAGCTTGCCGGCGGTGGCGCGGGCGCGTTCGGCATCGGTGTCGGTGACGACGACCGCGCCCACACCCGGTAGGGCCCTGAGGGTTTCGGCGTGGGAGGTGCCGATGCGGCCGGTGCCGGCGAGGCCCACTGTGATCGGGGACATGGCGATGGCTCCTGTCAGTCGCGGGGTGGGGCGGTGGTCGAGCGGACGACCAGTGACGGCTCCAGGCGTTTGCGCACCGGATCGGTGCGGTCGGCGCGCAGTCGCTCGGTGAGGGCCTCCACGGCCAGCCCGCCGATGCGGGTGCGCGGCTGGTCGATGGTGGTGAGCGCGACGTGCCGCAGCGCCGCCAGCGAGGTGTTGTCGTACCCGACGACCGAAACGTCCTCGGGCACACGCAGTCCCGCCTGTTCGAGCGCGGCCATCGCGCCCACGGCGTTGAAATCGTTGCCGCACACCAGTGCGGTGGGAAAAGTGCTGGGGGAGAAGATGTTCAGCAGAGTGCGGACGGCGGCCGCGCCCGCCTCGTCGGTGTGCTCACTGGGGATCACCATGGGTTCGAGGTGGTAGCGGGCCATGGCGGCGGTGTAGCCCTTGCGCCGCGGCGGCGCCGCGAAGGCCGCGCCGCCGTCGAGGTGCACGATGCGCCGATGACCCAGGGCGACAAGGTGATTCACGGCCAGTGCGGCACCGAGCTCGCCGTCGTCGTTGACGGTGTCCACGGCCGGGCTGGTGGAGGTGCGCGAGACCAGGACGACCGGGCAGCGCGCTGCCGCATCGCGAATGGCGGAGGCCGGCAGCACCGGGGAGAGCAGGATGACCCCGCCCGGGCGGAAGCCCAGCAGGCTCTCCAGTGCGGTCCTTTCCCGCGTCGCGCTGCGGCGGCCGGTATTGAGGATGAGCTCCAGCCCGGCCTGTCGCGCCGCCTCGTCCATGCCCTCGACCACATCGGCGAAGAAGGGATTGCGCAGGTCGGACACCATGACCCCGACAATATTGGAGGTGCGGCTGGCCAGCGACCGCGCCATGGCGTGCGGCTGGTAGCCGAGTTCGGCGGCCGCGGTGAGCACCGCGCGGCGGCGGTGCTCGCTGACCTTGGGGGAGTTCCGCATGACCAGCGAGACCAGCGCCCGGGAGACACCGGCACGGGCGGCGACGTCCTCCATGGTCGGTCTGGTCATGGTCGCCTCCCGTCGGTATCGATGTGTGTCGCACGCTACAGCGTTGCCGTGGCCCGAGGCAATGGAGCGCTCTAATCGGATATTCTGGACATCGGTATCCAGCGCCATTTCGCCTGGAAGACAGCATTTTCCGTGCGTACGCACTACTTTTCGGCACATGTCGAACCCTTGACACCGGAGTGAGCCAGGTTACATTGTTGGAGCGCTCCAACGAGCCTCACCGATGGCCAACGACGGGTCTGGGAAGTGCCGATGACCGAACCGCTCCATCCACTGCGTATCACCCCCTTGCGCATCGCCGCCGCGCCGATCTCCTGGGGAGTCTGCGAGGTCCCCGGCTGGGGGCATGTCCTGGAACCGGACATCGTCCTGGCCGAGATGGCCGACCTCGGCATCACCGCCACCGAGTTCGGCCCGCCCGGCTACCTACCCGACGACCCCGTCGAGCTACGGAAGACCCTGAGCACCTACGGTATTGCGCCGATCGGCGGCTTCCTCGCCCTGGCGCTGCACCGCGAACCCGGCCGGGCCGTCACCGCCGCCCGCGCCGCGGCCGAGCGGTTCGCGGCCGCCGGCGCCGAGATCCTGGTGCTGGCCGCCGCCACCGGGCAGGACGGGTACGACACCCGGACACCCCTCGGCGATCGTGAATGGCGGACCCTCATCGACACCGCGGCCGCGGTCGGCGAGATCGCCGCCGCGCACGGCCTGCATGTCGCCCTGCACCCGCATGTGGGCACCCACGTCGAGACGGCCGCCGAGGTCGATCGCTTTCTCGCCGACTCCGGGCTGGACCTGTGTGTCGACACCGGGCACCTGCTCATCGGCGGCACCGACCCGGTCGATCTGGTCCGCCGTCACGCGGATCGCCTCGGGCACATCCACCTCAAGGATGTCCGCGAGGCCGTGGCCGCCGAAGTACGCAGCGGCAGTATCGAATACAGCGCGGCTGTCCGGCAGGGGCTCTACGTTCCGCTGGGTACCGGAGATGTCGATATCGCGGCCCTGGTCCGCGCGGCGCATGCCGGGGGATACCGGGGCTGGTACGTGATCGAGCAGGACACCGCATTGCGTCCCGGCGCTACCGCCGAGGGCCCGACGGGTGACGCTCGGCGAAGTCTGCGACACCTGGCCGAGATCGGCGCTGGTCTCGCCTCGGCTCGGATCTAGTGGGAGGTGACGACGACGATGTCCGCAATCTCCCGATCGCGCCGCCCCCGCTGGCTGCGCCTGTCGCCCTGGCTCGCGGCGGCGGCCGTGCTCGCCGCCTGCAGCGGCCCCGGCGCCGATGTCACCGGACCCGCCCAGGCCCCGGCCGCGGTGGGCACCCTGAAGTCGGTGGCCGTGGTGACCCACGGCTCGCCCGGTGACGCCTTCTGGAACGTGGTCAAGAACGGTGCGGAAGCCGCCGGGAAGGACCTCGGCGTCCGGGTCGAGTACAACTCCTCGGGCGATCCGACCCAGCAGGCCAAGCTCATCGACAATGCCGTGGCCCAGGGCGTGGACGGGCTGGTGGTGTCCATGGCCAACCCGGACGCGCTGAAGCCGTCGGTCGAGAAGGCCGTCGCCGCCGGGATTCCCGTGGTGACCATCAACTCCGGCGAGGCCGAGAGCGTCCAGTTCGGGGCCATCGGCCACGTCGGCCAGAGCGAGCGCCTGGCCGGTGAATCCGCCGGGAAGCGGCTGGCCGACGCCGGAAAACACAAGATGCTGTGCGTGATCCACGAGGCCGGGAATGTCGGCGCGAACGAACGCTGTGCCGGCGCCACCCAGGGCTTCGGGGCCGCGACCACACTGCAGGTGGACATCAACAACCCGACCGATGTGCAGTCGCGCATCAAGGGCGCGCTGGAGGCCGATCGCTCCATCGACGCGGTGCTGACGCTGAATTCGCAGATCGCCGCCCGCGCGGTGGACGCGGTGCGGGAATCCGCCTCGAAGGCGACGGTGGCGACCTTCGACCTGAATTCCGATGTGGTGAGCGCGATCCGGGCCGGGACGCTGTTGTTCGCGGTGGATCAGCAGCAGTACGAGCAGGGCTATCTGCCGGTGGTGATGCTGAAGCTCTACAAATCGAACCTGAACACCGTGGGCGGCGGCCATCCGGTGCAGACCGGCCCCGCGTTCGTGGACAAGAGCAATGTCGATGCCGTCGCCGCGCTGGTCGGCCAGGGCACGCGGTGAACCGGCGGGAGACGATGAGATGACAACGACGACAACGACATCCGAGACCACCACGGTCGCGCCGCCGCCGGATCGGCTGGCCATCCTCAACCGGCTGGTGGCCCGCCCCGAGGTGGGCGCGCTGCTGGGCGCGGTGGCGGTCTTCGTGTTCTTCGGTCTCGTCACCACGAAATTCCTGAAGCCACTGGGCATTTCGACCTGGCTGGACGACGCCTCCACGCTCGGCATCATGGCGGTGGCGGTGGCCATGCTCATGATCGGCGGCGAATTCGACCTGTCCACCGGCGTGATGACCGCCTCCACCGCGCTGATCACCGGGCTGCTGGCGGTGCACGCGGGCTGGAATGTGTGGCTCGCGCTGGTGGTTTCGCTCGCGTTCGCGCTCACGGTGGGTGCGCTCAACGGGTGGGTGGTGATGCGCACCGGATTGCCGAGCTTCATCGTCACGCTGGGCACCTTCCTGGCATTGCAGGGCCTGAATCTCGGTGTGACGCGCTGGGCCACCGGCACCGTGCAGGTCTCGGGCGTGCGCGGCGCGGACGGATATCAGTCCGCCGGTTGGGTTTTCGCCTCCACCACCAAGATCGGCAATGCCAGCATCCAGGCGTCGGTGGTGTGGTGGATCGTGGTCACCGCCATCGCGGCGATCGTGCTGGCGCGCACCCGGTTCGGCAACTGGATCTTCGCGGTCGGCGGCTCGCTGCCCACCGCCCGCGCGGTGGGCGTGCCGGCCACCCGCACCAAGATCCTGCTGTTCATGACCACCGCGTTCGCGGGCTGGATCGTGGGCGCGTGCAACCTCCTGCGGTTCGCCGGTGTGCAGGCCAATCAGGGTGTGGGACTGGAATTCCAGTACATCATCGCCGCGGTGATCGGCGGCTGCCTGCTCACCGGCGGGTTCGGTTCGGTGGTGGGCGCGGCCATCGGGGCGCTCATCTTCGGCATGGCGCGGCAGGGCATCGTGCTGGCGGGCTGGAACAGCGATTGGTTCATGCTGTTCCTCGGCGTGCTGCTGTTCTCGGCCGTGCTGGTCAACAACGCATTCAAGAAGCGGGCGGAAAGGGTACGCCGATGACCGCGACGTATAACGACAGCGCCGGGACCGCGATGCCGCTCATCGAAACGGTCGGCATCGGAAAGAGTTACGGCGGCGTGGTGGCGCTGCGCGACGTGTCGACGGTGGTGAAAGCCGGTGAGGTCACCTGCGTGCTGGGCGACAACGGCGCGGGCAAATCGACGCTGATCAAGATCCTGGCGGGCGTGCACCAGCACGACACCGGGGAGCTGCGCATCGAGGGGCAATCGATGCGGCTGTCCTCGCCGCGTGCGGCGCTGGACCTCGGCATCGCCACCGTCTACCAGGATCTGGCGGTGGTGCCGCTGATGAGCGTGTGGCGCAACTTCGTGCTCGGCTCCGAGCCGGTCAAGCGCTATGGCCCGCTCGAGCTGCTGGACCGCGGGCAGGCACAGGACATCGCGCGAAAGGGTCTGGCGGACATGGGGATCGACATCCCCGATCTGGAGCAGCCGGTCGGCACGCTGTCCGGCGGTCAGCGCCAGTGCGTGGCCATCGCGCGGGCGGTGCACTACGGGGCCAAGGTCCTCATCCTCGACGAGCCGACCGCGGCCCTGGGCGTGAAGCAGGCCGGTGTGGTGCTGCGATATGTGGTGCAGGCGCGCGATCGCGGACTGGGCGTCGTGCTCATCACCCACAACCCGCATCACGCCTACCCGGTCGGCGACCGCTTCCTGCTCCTCAAACGGGGCGCCACGCTGGGCAGCTACGAGAAGTCCGCGATCGATCTCACCGAGCTGACCCGGCAGATGGCCGGCGGCGCCGAACTCGAGGCGCTGCAACACGAATTGGAGAGGGTGGTGCCGTGACCGAGCTGGAGGTGCTGACGATCGGCCGGGTCGGCGTCGACCTCTACCCCGAGCAGAGCGGGGTGCCGCTCGCCGAGGTGACGACCTTCGCGAAATTCCTCGGCGGCACGGCCACCAATGTGGCGGTGGCGGCGGCGCGGCTGGGCCGCCGCGCCGCGGTGCTGACCAAGGTGGGGCCGGACGGGTTCGGGGATTTCGTGCGCGACGCCCTCGAAGGGTTCGGGGTGTCGGCACGGTACGTGGGGACGGCGGCGGGACTGCAGACGCCGGTGGTGTTCTGCGAACTGAAGCCGCCCGCGGACCCGCCGCTGCTGTTCTATCGCGCGCCCATCGCGCCGGACCTCACCCTCACCGAGGACGAGATCCCTTGGGACGTGGTCGATTCCGTGCCGCTGCTGTGGGTGACCGGCACCGGGGTGAGCGCCGAACCCGGCCGCACCACCCAGCGGGCCATCCTGGAACGCCGGGCCCGGCGCGGGCACACCGTCCTGGATCTGGACTACCGGCCCATGTTCTGGCCCGATGCGGCGACGGCACGCGCCGAGATCGGCTGGATGGTCGATCATGTGAACGTGGTGGTGGGCAACCGGACCGAGGTGGAGGTGGCGGTCGGCACCGCCGATCCCGACGCGGCCGCGGACCGGCTGCTGGCCCGCGGAGTCCGGCTGGCCGTGGTCAAGCGCGGCGCGGAGGGCGTGCTCATCGCCACCGGCTCCGAGCGCTGGACGGTGCCGCCCTGCCGGGTGGAGGTGCTGTGCGGGCTGGGCGCGGGCGACGGATTCGGGGGCGCGCTCATCCACGGGCTGCTGTCCGGCTGGGCTCCGCATCGCCTGGCCGCCTACGCCAATGCCGCCGGCGCACTGGTGGCATCGCGGCTGGCCTGCGCCGATGCCATGCCGACCGATGCCGAGATCGAGGAGATGCTGTGCACCTGAACGATGCGCGGTGGTACGAACTGCTGCACACCCGAGCCACGGACCCCGAGGCCGTCCGGCGCGCCTACGCCGACCGGCGGCGACGCGCGAACCTGCTGTCGGACCGGGGCACCCTGTTCCTGGTGGCGGCCGACCACCCGGCCCGCGGCGCGCTCGGCGTCGGCGCCGACCGCACCGCCATGGCCGACCGCCGCACCCTGCTGGAACGGCTGCTCATCGCGCTGGCCAACCCCGCCGTCGACGGCGTGCTCGGCTCGCCCGACATCGTGGAGGAGTTGCTGCTGCTGGACGCCGTGCACGAGAAGATCGTCATCGGCTCCATGAACCGCGGCGGGCTGGCGGGCGCCGACTGGGAGATCGACGACCGCTTCACCGGCTACGACGCCGAAGCGCTGGTGAAGTACCGCCTCGACGGCGGGAAAATGCTGCTGCGCCTGGTCGATTCGGATCCCGGCACCATCCCGACCCTGGAGGCCTGCGCCCGCGCGGTCTCCGAACTGGCCGAACACGGGCTCATGGCCATGGTGGAACCGCTGCCCTACGCCCGCGATGCCGACGGCGCGCTGGCCATGCACAAGGACTCCGCCTCACTGCAGCGAGCCATTACCGTCGCCTCCGGCCTCGGGGTCACCTCCGCCTACACCTGGCTGAAAATACCTGCGCCCGAGGACGTCTCGGTGCTCGACGCCACCACACTCCCCGTCGTCATCCTCGGCGGTGCGCCCTCCGGCGACCCGGAATCCGATCTCGCCTCCTGGGGCGCGGCCCTGCGCCACGATGTCGCGCGCGGCCTGGTGGTGGGCCGCAGCCTGCTCTACCCGCCGGACGGGGATGTCGCCGGCGCGGTGCAGGCCGCCGCCGAGGTGCTGGAGGCGGCACGATGAGCTCGACGATGAAGGATCTGCATCGACCGGCCGGAACGCTGGCGGATTCGGGCGATCCCGTGCTGCTGACCCCCGAGGACGCGGGCTGGGCCTACGCCGGGTTGCGGGTGCTGCGGCTGGCGGCGGGGGAGCGGCGGGTGGTGAGCACCGGGGAGTTCGAGGCGTTCGTGCTGCCGCTGGCCGGGGCGTGCACCGTGCGGGTGGACGGGCTGGTGCTCGAACTCGCCGGGCGGGATTCGGTTTTCACCCGCGTGACCGACTTCGCCTATGTGCCGCGCGACGCGGAGGTGGAGCTGGCGACGGTGGACGGGATCGAGGTGGCGCTGCCGATGGCGCGCTGCACGAAACGGCTGGACCCGAAATACGGTCCGGCCGAGCGGGTTCCGGTCGAGGTGCGCGGGGCGGGGCGGGCGACGCGGCAGGTCACCAACTTCGGGACGCCGGGCGCGTGGACGCACGCCGACAAGCTGAACGCGTGCGAGCTGCTCACGCCCGACGGGAACTGGTCCTCGTATCCGCCGCACAAGCATGACGAGGCCTCCGAGTGCGAGGTCGTCAACGAGGAGATCTATTACTTCCGCATCGCCGGGCGTGACGGAATCACCACGGGGCCCGAGGGTTTCGGGATGCACCACATCTACACTGCCGACGGAGCGCTCGACGAGACCGTGGCGGTCCGGGACGGCGATGTGTTCCTGGTGCCGCACGGCTATCACGGTCCGTGCACGGCCGCGCCCGGGTACCCCATGTACTACCTGAACGTGCTGGCCGGGCCCGCGCCCGAGCGATCCATGGCCTTCTGCGACGACCCCGCGCACGCCTGGATACGGGCGGCATGGGCGAGCCAGGCGGCGGATCCGCGGTGCCCGGTCACCTCCCACGAAGGACGGCTCGCATGAGGCTCACGACCGCGCAGGCACTGGTGGCCTGGCTGATCGCCCAGCGCTCGGAAACCCTCGAAGGCGACGAAGTGCCGCTGTTCCCCGCGGCTTTCGGCATCTTCGGGCACGGCAATGTGCTCGGCCTCGGGACCGCGCTGGCCGAGCATCGCGACGAGCTGCCGCTCTGGCGCGGGCACACCGAGGAGGGCATGGCCCTGGCGGCGGTCGGGCTGGCCAAGGCCACGCAGCGGCGGCAGGTCGGGATCGCCACCTCCTCGATCGGGCCGGGCGCGCTGAACATGGTGACGGCCGCCGGTGTGGCACACGCGAATCGGCTGCCCGTGCTGCTGCTCCCCGGGGACACCTTCGTCAGCCGCGCGCCCGATCCGGTGCTGCAGCAGGTCGAGCACTTCGGCGACCCCACCGTCACGGTCAACGACGCGTTTCGCCCGGTGAGCCGCTATTTCGACCGGATCACCCGGCCCGAGCAACTGCTCGCGACCCTGCCGCAGGCGGCGCGGATCCTCACCGACCCCGCCGAGGCCGGGCCCGTGGTTCTGGCCCTGCCGCAGGACGTGCAGGCCGAGACCTACGACTTTCCGGACGCCCTGTTCGAGCTGGTCGTCCATTACGTCCCGCGTCCGCGGCCGGATCGGCGCGGCATCACCGAGGCCGCCCGCGTCCTGCGCGACGCGCACTGTCCCCTGCTCGTCCTCGGCGGTGGCGTCCGGTACTCCGGTGCGGGCGGGCAGGCGCTGGAATTCGCTCAGCGCCACGGGATTCCGGTGACCGAGACGACCGCGGGCCGCACGCTGGTCCCACACGACCATCCGTTGTACGCGGGACCGCTGGGCATCACCGGTGCGGCGTCGGCCAATACCCTCGCGGCGGCGGCGGACGTGGTGCTGGCGGTCGGCACCCGCCTGCAGGACTTCACCACCGCGTCCTGGACCGTCTTCGCGCCGGAAGTCCGTCTGGTCCACATCAATACCGCCCGCTTCGACGCCGTGAAGCACGGCGCGCTGGCCGTGGTCGGCGATGCCGACGCCACCCTGCGTGACCTGGAACCCGAAGTCGGCGAGTGGCTCGCCGACCCGGACTGGACGGCACGGGCCGCCGCGGTCCGGGCGGACTGGGACGCGCACATCGACAAACTGCGCGCACCGACGCCGGGGACGCCCAGCTATGCGCAGATCGTCGGCGCCGTGAACGATCTCAGCGGCGCCTCCGACTACGTCATGACCGCCTCCGGCGGGCTGCCCGGCGAACTGGTGGGCGGCTGGCGCGCGGCCGGTGGCGTACCGACCATGGATGTCGAATACGGCTTCTCCTGCATGGGATACGAGCTCGCCGGAGCCTGGGGCGCGGCGCTGGCCCGGGCGCAATCCGGTGCCGCGGAACCGGAGGGTCTGGTCACCACCCTGCTCGGGGACGGCTCCTACCTGATGCTCAACTCCGAGCTCTTCTCCGCCGCCTTCGCCGGACATCCGCTGGTCGCGGTGGTCTGTGACAACGACGGGTACGCGGTCATCGCGCGACTGCAGCAGGGACAGGGGGCCGAGCCCTTCAACAACTTCTACGCGGATTGCCGCACCAATCACGTCACCCCGCCTCGAGTCGACTTCGCCGCGCACGCGCGGGCATTGGGTTGCGCGGTGTTCACCGCGAGCGAACTCGGCGAGTTCCGCGACGCCTACGCCGGCGCCCGCGACGCCGCCCGCACCGGGCAGCGGCCCGCGGTCGTGGTGGTCCGCACCCGCCCGTCGACCTGGACCGAGGCCGGCGCCTGGTGGGAAGTCGGTGTGCCGCAGCATCTCTCGGGACGCGCCGAATACGATCGGAACAAGCCCGGGCAACTGCGTTACACGCGTCCCGCATGATCGACGCCGCCACGCCCGGGTACCCGGAACTCCGGGCATCCCGCCGGTTGGGCGACCCGCGCGCCGAATATATGGCAGACTCGGCGCAAACACGCGGACGGTCGCCGATCGGGAAGGCGCGTGCACGGGTTACGGGAATTTGAAGGTCGCAATGGATCTCAGCGCCATCGAGCGCCAGGTGGCCGCGGATCGCGGAGCCGCGCGGGACCGGACGCCCGAAACCGAGCTGGCACTGGCCACCTCGCTGTGCGAGCTCGCCCGCGCGCTCATGGCCACCAAGAACGACCCGGCCCAGCGGGATCGGTCGGCCTCGGCTTTGGAGCCCGCGCAGGAGGCGGTGCTCATCCGGCTGCGCTGGCTCACCGCCGGGCATGTCACCGCGCCCTTCGCCGCCGAGGTGACCGAGGCGCTGCGGTTGTTCGAGCAGGCCGCCCGCACCATCGGGCACCGGGAGCTGGCCACCTCCACCATCCGCAATGCCTGCCAGGCGTATCGGCATGTGGCACAGAACTATCCGCTCGCGGCGGGCGCGTCCGCGGACGCGCTGTCCAAGTGCAGCGTGTGGCTGTGCCGGCTGGACCCCAAGGCCGCGGTGGCCGCGGGGGAGGACGCGGTGCGCATCCGCGCCGGGCTCTTCGCCGCCGACCCGGATCAGGCCAACCGCTACCTCGCCTCGTTGAACACCCTGCTGCGCACCCTCATGGTGGGCCGCCAGCGCAAGCAGGCGCTGGCCATGTACCGCGAGTGCTACGCGGGAGTCACCACCCCGGCCATGACGCAGCGGCTGCGCGAGATCCGGGTCGAGGACATCGGATTCACCAGCAAGACCGTCACCGCCCTGCGCAAGCTGGAGTGCGCCACCCTCGAACGCGCGGGCTACCTGACCCAGCAGCAGATCCTCTATCAGACGGCCGGTGACCTGGCCACCATCGAGGAGATCAACTGGCAGCTGGCCCTGGTCGGGCTCAAACCGATCGCCGCGGGCGCGCTGCCGGACCAGCCGTCCAAGCCGGTGGAGATCAGCACCTCCTTCGGCGCGCTGAGCGTGCGCTGCTCCTCGCGCAATGCCGTCACCCTGGTGCGCGCGGCCATCCTCGCCGCCTACACCGCCGACGGCGCGCAACCCGTGCCCAGCTCGGCATATCTCGGTGTCGACGAAAAGCACTGGAGCACACCCGAACCCGAGCCCAACCGCGCCGAACGACTCGGCGGGGACGTGGTCCTGATCGAGAAGGTCTCCGAGCACTGGGTCTCGGTGAAGAGCCTGAACTGGGAGGTGGCTCCCGTCGGCCGCCACCCGCTGGCGCTGCGCCTGTCGCGGGAGTGGCCGGTCGTCAGCGTCACCACCACCGAGCAGATGTCCTACGAGCTGTGCTGGTACGAAGGCGGCGCCGCCACCCAGTACGCGGCCCTCGGTCTTCCCGCGGCCCAGACGCCGCTCGAAAAGCCGCTGGCCCCCTTGGATTTCAAGGTCCTGTCCGACTACGGCGCGGACTACGCCTCCGAAACCCAGGTTCGCTCCGCGTTCGGTAATACCACCATGTTCACCAAGCTCACCTGTCTTCCCGGCAGTGGTATTCGCCAGGCCGCCGAGGCCGGGCCGCTCGCCTCGCACGGCTCCAACATTCTGTATTTCCGCGGCGTCGACGAGTAGTCGGCGAGCTGTCAGCTGCCCACCGGATATCTCCACGAGGTATCCGGTGCCGGTGCATGTCGTGCTGGGCACTGGCCTACAAAACTAGAACGTGTTCATAATTCGGTCATGAGCGGATTCGTGAAGGGCGAGGTCGATCCCGCCTTCCGGGCTGTGCGCGAGGTGTTCGAATCGAGCTTCGCCGACGGGCAGAACGCGGGGGCGGCGGTCGCCGTTTTCGTGGACGGCCGGGCGGTCGTCGATCTGTGGGGCGGCGTGGCGGACGCGCGGGCGAACCGGCCCTGGGGGCGGGACACCCCCGTGGTGACCTTCTCCTGCACCAAGGCCCTCACCGCCACGGCCGCCCTCGCCGTGGCCCACGACCGGGGAATCGGCTGGGACGAACCGGTGACGACCTGGTGGCCGGAATACGGTGCGGCGGGCAAGGAATCGACGACGCTCGCCGACCTGCTGGCCCACCGCGCCGGGCTGCCGGCCTTCGACCGCCCGGTCCCGGTCGAGGAGGCCGCGGATCCGGCGGCCATGGCGGCGCTGCTGGCGGCACAGGAACCGATCTGGACGCCCGGCGCCGAACACGGCTATCACGCGCTGACCTTCGGGTGGCTGGTCGGCGAATTCGTCCGCAGGCACACGGAATCCACGGTCGGCGACTATGTGCGCCGCCGCTTCGGCGCGGAGCTGTGGATCGGCGCGCCGCCCCACATCGCGCAGCGGTCCGCGCGCACCGCCTTCCCGCCCGCTCGGGAGATGGCCTGGACCGACCCCGGCCCGATCGATGCGGACACGGTCACCAGGATGGCCGCCGCCTACCGCGACCCCGGCTCACTCGTGATGCGCGCCTCCACGAATCCCGTTGGCTCGTACAACAAGCCGGAGGTCCTGGCGGGCGGCTGGCCTGCCTCCGGCCTGGTCGCCACCGCTCGCGCGCTGGCCCGCTTCTACAGCGACCTGCTGAGCGGCGCGCTGCTGCCCACGGCCGTGCTGCGCGACGCGGTGCGTGAACAGGTGCGCGGTCCCGACTCGGTGTTGTTGCTGGAGAGCGCCTTCGGGCTCGGATACATGCTCCCGTGTGAGAACTTCATCCTCCCCGAGTCCGCCCGCTCCTCGGCGTTCGGCCACCCGGGCGCGGGCGGCGCACTCGGCCTCGGCGACCTCGACAACCGTGTCGCGATCGCCTTCACTCCGAACCTGCGCCGCGACTGGCTCTCCGGTGATCGCCGCGCCCACGATCTGGTCGCCGCCACCTACAGCGCCCTGTAACCGGGAGGCCCAGATGTCGGATGGCGTAAGCCATCCGGCGCCCCTGTATGCGGCGCGGTCCGGACACTCCGTCAGGAAGTCTCGATGCGCGCCGAGCACCTGCTGAGCAGCAAAGTGCACTATGGGCTTGAAGTGTACGAAACGGTTTCGTACACTTTGGAGGTCCTGATGATCGGCAGTGCGGGGAGGGTTGAAATGTCCAGTGTTAGAGCGCATCTGATGATGTGCGCGATGCGAGTGCTGTGTGTTCGGCGTGGTCTCGACGGCGACGAGCGAATTCGGCAGACGATCGCGGCGGATCGGCGGAAGGGTCCCGCCGTGCCATCGGCCGGGTTCCGGGCGCGGCTGGACGTACGGGAGGAGGAGTTCGAGGGACACGTCGTCTATGTCCTGGGTCCGCGATCCGGGCAGCCTCGGCGGCGAGTGCTGTACCTGCACGGGGGCGGCTGGGTGCGGCCCATCACCGACCCGCACTGGGAGACGATCGCGAAACTGGCGGAGCTGCTGCACTGTTCGGTCACCGTTCCGATGTATCCGCTGGCACCCGAGCACACCGCCCGGGAGATCTTCGCGTGGCTGATATCCCTCTATGCCGACCGGGCATCCGGCGACGAGCTGACGCTGATGGGTGATTCCTCGGGCGGCAACCTCGCGCTGTCCCTGGCGATGCAGGCCCGCGACCGCGGACTCCCCGCGCCGGCGCGGCTGGTCCTGCTCTCGCCGCTGGTGGACGCGACCGTCAGTGATCCGGTGATCGACGAACTCGACCGGATCGACCCGATCATCCCCGCCCGCGGGCTACGAGTGCTGACCCGGATGTTCGCCGGTGATCTCGACCTGAGCGACCCCGTGGTCAGCCCGCTGTTCGGGAGTCTGGACGGGCTGCCGCCGATCGCCCTCTTCAGTGGGACGCGCGAGATCCTCGGTGCCGACGCCCATCGGCTCTGGTCGAAGGCGACAGCGTCGGGCTTTCCGCTGACCTGGCACGAGTATCCGGGGATGCCGCACGTCTGGCCGCTATTCCCGATTCCCGAGGCGCGGCGCGCGCTCGACGAGATCGCCGCCTTCGTCGGTGTCGGCGGGATCGATCGGGGCCTGTCGCGGGTGCCGGGATCAGCGGGGTGAACGAAACCGTGTCGTACTCTTCAGTCGTGGTTCGAGGACAACAGCGTGTCGACGCGATCTTGGCGGCAACCGTGGACCTGGTGGCCGAGCGCGGCTACCCGGCATTGACCATGGACGCGGTGGCCGCGCGTGCCAATGCCAGCAAGGCGACCATCTATCGCCGCTGGCGCAACAAGGCCGAGCTGATCAAGGCGGCGCTGGACGCCCACGACGCCCAGCAGAATGCCGACATCCCGGATACCGGCAGCCTGCGCGGCGATCTGGTGGCGGTGCTGGAAACATTGCGCGACAAGGCGTCCGACCAGATCGCCGCGATGATCGAAGGCCTGATCGCCGCCATGCGTCATGATCCGGAGCTGGCCGCCGCGCTCCGGGAGCACACGGAGAACGAGGAGCTGTCCCCGTTCCACGACGCGCTGCACCGCGCGATCGCCCGTGGCGAGCTACCCGGGGACACCGATACCGAACTCATTCACGACGTGGCCGAGGCAATGATCATGCGCCAGTTGCAGATCGGCGCCCCCTTCGATGCCGCCTTCATCGACCGCCTGGTCGACGACGTCCTACTCGTCCTACTCCAGCCTCGAGGAACCACGCGGTGACCGTTCTGATCGTCGGCGCCGGCCCGACCGGGCTCACCCTGGCCTGCGACCTGGCCCGCCATCACGTCCCGTTCCGCATCGTCGACAAGGCTGCCGGGGTCTTCCCGGGTTCGCGGGCCAAGGGTCTGCAACCGCGCACCCTCGAGGTGCTCGAGGATCTCGGCGTGCTCGACGCCATCCAGGCCGGCGGCGAGCCCTTCCCGAAATTCCGCCTGCACCACGGGCGGGAGGTGGTGTGGGAGCGCACGGTCTCCGAGATGCTGGGTGCTCCGGGCCTCACTGCCTCACCGGCGGTGCCCTATCCCGACACCTGGCTCATTCCGCAATGGCGAACCGAGGAAATCCTGCACGCCCACCTGACCGAGCTCGGCGGGCAGGTCGAGTGGAACACCGAAATCATCGGTGTCACACAGGATTCCACCGGCGTCACAGCGCACACTGCAGACGGTGAGATTCGCGCCGACTACCTCGTCGCCGCGGACGGCGGACACAGCACCGTACGGAAGGCGCTCGGCGTCGGTTTCGCGGGCGACACCTTCGAGACCGAACGCACCCTGATGGGCGACGTGCGCGCCGACGGCCTGGACGGCCGGTTCTGTCGCATCCTGACCGGGAACGGCGCTGTGGGCGACCGCTTCTCGCTGTGGAACCTGCCGGACAGCGACCGCTACCAGTTCGTCGCCTCGATGCCCGCTGACCAGGTGCCGGACCTGACCCTGGACGAGGTGTGCCGACTGTGCGCGGACCGCTCCGGCCGCACCGACATCCACCTGCACGATCTGCGATGGATCTCGCTGTACCGGGTGAGCGTCCGCATGGTCGACCGGTATCGGGTGGGTCGGGTGCTGCTGGCGGGCGACACCGCCCACGTGCATTCCTCGGCCGGGGGACAGGGCCTCAACCTCCTCCGGCACAAGGCTTTTCGATGCCTTCCGCGGACCGCATCACACCCTGCTGGCCTTTGGCGCCCCCGCACCCGACCTCGGCGTTCCCGCGATCGCTGTGCCGGTAGGCGAGGGCTACGACGTGGCCCCGGGCACCTACGTCCTGGTCCGCCCCGACGGCTATGTCGGCGCGATCAGCGAATCCGCCGACGTCATCGGGAAATACCTACGGCGCTGACTTCGGGGGTGCGTTTCCGGCGCTCCGGTGCCACCGTCGTGGCGATCACTGCGGCGCCGGTGGCGAAGACGGGAACGGCGTAGGACAGCATGTCGCTGACGCCGACCGACGTCGCCATGGCCAGGCCGAACGCGGTGAGCAGAGCGGCCGCGGTCGCGGCGGCGTACCGGACGCCGAGGCCGGCGGGCAATGCGACACCCAGCGTGAATTCCGCCGCGGTGGCCGTGGCCGCCGCGGCCGGTGCCAGCGCTGCGAGTGGGTGCGGCAACAGCTTTCGCGTGTAGTCGACGAACGCGCTGTAGTCGCCCCAGGACACTCCGCTGGTTCCGGGCCCGCCCAGTAGGCCGAAGCGATCGGCGACCGAGCCGAGAAGCAGCGCGCCGAGCAGGATTCGGGCCGCGATCACCAGGGCCCGTATACGGGCGCCGGTGATCACCACAGCCGTGACCACGGCAGCGACGATCGCGGTGATCCAGCCGATCGAGCCGTGGGCGACCAACAGCCAGCCCAGTTCGACCATCAATGCTGTTGCGGTGGTGACGATTGCGATGGTTCGGGCGGCCATGATCCCCTCCGGCCTTGATAGTAAGGTGCTTGACCAAAGCCTAGGGAGGAGCCCGGGAATGGTCAAGCGCCTGACTAATCCGCTGTCGGATCGCCCGCCGCCGCTGGGGAATCTGCTGACGGCGGCGGCGCGCACGCTGGCCGCCGAACTCGACGCGGGCATCGCCGCGGCCGGATTCACCGACCTGCGCGCCGCGCATGCGCCGGTATTCCAGGTCATCGACCCCGAAGGCACCCGCTCCAGCGTGCTGGCCGACCGCGCGGGCATGACCAAACAGGCCATGGGGGAACTGATCCGCCACCTCGAACGCCACGGCTACGTCGAAACCGTCCCCGACCCCGCCGACCGCCGCGCCCGCCTGGTCCGGCTCACCCCGCGCGGCTGGGCGGTCACCGACGCGGGCCTCACCGTGGTCCAACAATTCGATGCCCACCTCGACGCCATCATCGGCGCCGCCGAGGTCTCCCGCCTCCGCTCCACCCTGCTTGCCATCATCAGCGGCGCCGGCTCCTCCTACGCCACGGGCCCTCGCCAATCCACGGCCGTCATGAGACCCGACTGACCCCTGCTCGCGAGGGCCGACCTGCCCTCGGAATCCCTGTGCCCTCGGCAATTTCAGTCGTTGTTCTCCGCCCCGAGGTCCTGGGTGAGCCGCCACCGGAGCTGGATTGCCGGACTCTGCTGCTCTTCTGGGGAGGGTCCGTCGGCAACTTCGCTGCGAGTGTCTGGAAAACGCAATTTGTCACAACTGTCCAGTGCGGATTTCGGTAACAGTGATTCAAGTCACTCATGACCGCTACCCTGTTGTCACCCGGCTGCTCGTGCTGCGTCGCGAAGGGCTTTTCGGCTGCGCGAAACGCCGTGGAGAGAAAGGCGTCTCGAACATGAGTAGCACACCGACCGCGGTACACCCGGCCGCGGACTTTCCCCCGCCGACGCTGGTCACCGGACTGTGGCGGCGCAAGCTGCCGCACTATCCGGAAACGCCCGCCCGATCCTGGTATCTGTTCCTCGTTGTCGTCGTGTCGGTCGCGCTGTACTACCAGCTGTTCGTGTCGGGCGCGGTCGGTAATCAGCTGATCGCCTACTTCAATCTGAGCTTCCGGTACTTCGTCGGCATCTTTATCATCGGCGCGGCCTTCGGGGCCGTGGCCTCGGTGGTGACCGGGTTGCTCGACCGGTGGGGGCGGGCCAATATCGTCGCCTACGGCACGGTGATCACCTCGCTGCTCACGCTGTTCGCGCAACCGCAGTGCACGACCAAAGAGGCGTACCTGGCCGTCTACTGCATGATCAGCATCGTCGAGGGCGCGGTGCTGGTGGCCACGCCCGCGCTGGTACGCGACTTCTCGCCGCAGCTGGATCGCGCCTCCGCCATGGGGTTCTGGACCCTCGGCCCGGTGCTGGGCGCGCTGGTCACCACCGAGATCTCCACGCACACCCTCGACGCCCACCCGGACTGGCAGTTCCACTACCGGCTGGCCGGCGTGATCTGCACGGTGATCTCGGTGTTCGGCCTGATCGGGTTGCGTGAGCTCAGTCCGAGACTGCGCGACCAGATCATGGTGTCGCTGCGCGACAAGGCGCTGATCGAGGCACGAGCGCGCGGACTGGATGTCGAGGCGCTGGAACGCAATCAGTGGAAGCAGATGATGCATCTCGACATCGTCGGCTCGGCGCTGGCCATCTCGATCTTCCTGGCGTTCTTCTACACCATCGTCTCGTTCCTGCCGGTCTACATGGCGACCAACTTCGGCTTCACCGCCGCACAGGCCAATTCGCTGGGCAACTGGTACTGGATCGCCTCCGCCATCTCACTGGTGCTGACCGGCATCGTGTCCGACGCGATGAAGGTGCGCAAACCGTTCATGGTCTTCGGCGCGATCATCAGCATCATCGGGTGCTACCTGTTCCTCAGCTACACCGACAAACCGGGCACCGACTACTACACCTTCGCGGCAGTCATGAGCTTCACCGCTGTCGGCACCGGCATCGCCTACTCCACCTGGATGGCCAGTTTCACCGAGACGGTGGAGAAGCGGAATCCGGCGGCGACGGCGGTCGGGCTCGCGGTGTGGGGCGGCGTGCTGCGGACCGTGGTGACATTCGTGCTGCTGGGTCTGCTGTTCGTGGTCACCGCCGCGGGCACGCTGGTGAACTACGGTCCGCGGCTGCAGACCATCAATGCCAAGTACCACGAGGAGATCGCCACCATCCAGACCGTCGGCGCGGATACGCTCACGGCCCTGGGTAAGAATCCGAATGACGAAGCGGCACAGGTCGCCGCACTGGTGAAGCTGACCGGCGACTCCGCCTCGGATGTGAAGACCACCGTCGAACTCAATGCCAAGTACCCGGACGAGCTGGCCACGCTCCAGGCGATCGACACGCAGGTCCTGGTGAAGCTGATGACGAACCCGAACGATCAGGCGAGCGCGGCGACCGCGGTCGGCCAGGTCGCGAAGAAGTTCAACATCCCGCCGGATCAGGCCATCGCCCGGATCACCGCCGCGCAGAAGGTTCCGGTCGATCAGCTCGCGGTCGCGTCCCAGACCGGACCGGCCCTGACGGCGGCGAGCGCCAAGCTCAAGGCCGTGAGCGCCATACCCGCCGACGATCTCGCCTACCTGTCCGCGCACGGCCAGGACGTGAAGCAGGCCCAGATCGACTCGCCCAAGCAGTGGAAGCGCTGGTGGTGGATCTGCCTGGTCGCGCAGATCTGCTTCATCCCGTTCGTGTTCATCATGGCCGGACACTGGAGCCCGAAGAAGGCGGCCGAGGAGGCGGCCGAGCACGACGTGGCCGTGGAGCGTGAGCTGGCGACCATGACCGAGTAGGCGGAAACCGTGCAGGTTCCCGCCCATGAAGTACAGTTATTGAAGTGACGAATCCGGTAGCCGCGACGTTCGATCTGCTCGGTGATCGCCTGACGCTGACGATCCTGCGGCACGCCTTCGTCGACCACGCGCGCCGGTTCACCCAGTGGGCCGATCGCACCGCAGCGCCGCCCGCCGTGCTCACCGCCCGGCTGGCGGCGCTCGTCGATGCCGGGGTACTGGTGCGCACGCCCCGGCCGGGTTCGGCCGATCGCTACGAATACCGGCTCACCGACCTGGGTTTGGCGACCTGGGAGATCCTGGTCTGCGTCTGGTCCTGGCAGCGGGAGTGGACGGCCGAGTGGGCGCTGCTGCCGGAGTTCACGCACACCCTGTGCGGGCATCGCGGCCCGCCGGTCGTCATGTGCCGGGGCTGCGGCCGCGATGTCACCGCCCACGACACCGAGGTGGAACTGGATCGGGATGCGCTGTGGCGCCTCACCTCCGGCCGCCGGCGCTCGGTGCGGGCGGCCACGCTCGCCCGCGGCGACGCGCGTTTCGACGAGATCATGGAGGCCATCGGCGACCGGTGGAGCGCGGCCGTCACCGGGCTGGCCCTGGCCGGGGCGCGGCGGTTCTCGGATTTCCGTGCGGCACTGGGTATCTCGCCGACCACGCTCACCGAACGGCTGGCGCGCCTGGTGGACGCGGGCATCCTGCAGCGGCCCGAGCCGGACGGGCGCGACTATCGGCTGACCCCGCGCGGGCGGGCGCTGTTCGGGGTCTTCGCCTTCCTGCTGGCCTGGTCCCAGCGTGCACATCCGGAGACCCCGGAACCCGGTCTGAGCCTCCGGCACAAGGAATGCGGCGCGGTGCTGGTCCCCGCGCTGCGCTGCCGGGGCTGCGCGGCCGTGCTCGGCCGGCGGGACGTGCGCTTCGAGCCGCCGGCCGCGCGCCCGGCTCTTGACAGCCCTCAGTGAGACGCGTATCACTTCATTAACTGTAGTGAATCTCGCCGGGCGTCGACTCCCGGTCGCTGGAGGCCTCGCATGCCGCTCAACGAAGAACTCATCGCTCCCGCCGCCGAGGCGCTCACCAACCCGTATCTGGAAGGTCCGTACGCGCCCTGCGCGCAGGAGACCACGGCCACGAATCCGACTGTGCTGCACGGGGAACTGCCGGCCGACCTCGACGGCGTCTACGTCCGCAACGGCCCCAATCCGCAGTTCGCCCCGATCGGCCGCTACCACTGGTTCGACGGCGACGGCATGCTGCACGCGGTCCACTTCGAGAACGGCCGGGCCACCTACCGCAACCGCTTCATCCGCACGGGCGAGTTCGATGCCGAGCACGCGGCGGGAACCACGTTGTGGCGCGGCGTGATCGAACCCTGGGACCACAATCCGCCCGGTGATCGCCGCGAACGCAATGCGGCCAACACCGATGTCGTCTACCACCACGGCAATCTGCTGGCCCTGTGGTACCGGGCGGGCAAGCCCTACGCGCTCGACCCGGTCAGCCTCGAGACCCGCGGCGTCGACACCTTCCAGGGCACCCTGCGCGGCGAGGTGTCGGCACACGCCAAGGTGGACGAGCGCACCGAGGAACTGCTGTTCTTCGATTACGGCATCCATTCGCCGTATCTGCGCTACGGGGTGGCCGACCCGGGCGGCACCGTCACGCATTTCACCGGGCTGGAACTACCCGGCCCGCGCCTGCCGCACGACATGGCGATCACCGAGAACCATTCGATCCTCATGGATCTGCCGCTCTACAACGATCCGCGCGCGGCCGCGGCCGGCCGCTTCAAGATCTTCTTCGACCGCACGCTGCCCAGCCGGTTCGCGGTGCTGCCGCGGTATGGCGAAGGGGCGCAGGCGAAGTGGTTCGAGGCCGAGTCCGGCTACATCTACCACACCGTCAATTCCTGGGAGGAGGGCGAGGAGATCGTCCTGGTGGTCTGCCGGGTCTCCGAACCCAGCCCGGTGTCCGACCGCGCTCACCCCCTGGCCCAGCTGCTGGCCTATCTGCGACCGGAAGCCAAGCTGCACAGGTATCGCTTCAACCTCCGCACGGGCGCCACCAGCGAGGAGGTCATGGACGACGTCAACACCGAGTTCCCCGCCATCGATCAGGGCCGCGCCGGCCGCGCCGGGCGCTACTCGTACCAGATGCGGCTGTCGGTCGACCGCACCATGATCTTCGACGCCGTCATCAAGTACGACATCCGCACGGGCGCAAAGCAGACCGCGCCCTTCGGCGACGGCATCTTCGGCAGCGAGCTCACCGTGGTCCCGCGCGCCGGCGGCACCGCCGAGGACGACGCCTGGCTCACCATGTTCGCCCACAACAACCACACCGGCCTCGGCGAGGTGTGGATCTACGACGCCGCCGACCTCACCGCGGGCCCCGTGTGCCGCCTCGGCCTGCCGGTCCGGGTCCCGCTCGGCTTCCACGCCACCTGGGTCAGCGGGGACCGCATGCGCGCCGCCGCCCGCCCGCTCTCCTGAAAAAGGTTGTCCGCGTGCCCCTTCCGCATCTGAGTGTCAGCCTCCCGTACTGGCAGAACCGCGAACCCCTGGACGCCCTGCTGGTGGCCGAGGCCGCCGACAAGCTCGGCTTCCACCGCCTCTGGGTCGGCGAGATGGCGACCTTCGACGCTTTCGCCCTGGCCACCGCCATCGGCCGGGCCCCGGGCCGGATCCCGCTGTGTCTCGGCCCGCTCGCCGTCGGCGTCCGCAGCCCCGCGACCATCGCCATGGGGACGGCCACGGTCGCCGCCCTCACCGGCCGCCCGGTCGACATCGCCCTGGGCACCTCCAGCACAGTGGTGGTCCGCGACTGGCACGGCCGCCGAAGGCACCGCACCGCACGGCATCTGGAGGAAACGACCCACATCGCGCGGGCCCTGCTCGCCGGGGAGAAGGTCGAATACGACGGCCTGATCGAACGCATACGAGGATTCCGCCTCCGCCTGCCCGCCCTGCGCCCGACCCTGGCCCACAGCGTGTACGGACCGGATGGGTCCGCCGAGATCATTGTCGCGGCCTTCGGCGAGCGGGCGCTGGAGGTCGCCGCGCGCTGCGCCGATCGGGTGGTGCTGAACTTGGTGACCCCGGCCCAGGTTGCCCGATGTGTCACCGCGATAGGCGAATTCGCCGCGCGGGCCGGGCGCGCGGCGCCGCCGGTCTCCGTGTGGGTGATCGCGGCCGCGGATCCCGACCCCGACATGTACACGACCGTCCGGCAGGGTGTCGTCGGATACCTGCGCGCTCCCGGGTATGACGCCATGTTCACCGAGGCCGGATTCGGAGACGTGGTCCGGCTGGCGCACGGCGGAGCCCATCCGCGTGAGGTGCTGGCGGCCATTCCAGACGAATTGCCCGCAGCCGTAGGCATGTTCGGCGATACCCGAACAGTGGCGGCGCGCCTGGGCGAGTACGGCGCCGCGGGGGCCGACGAGGTGGTCATCGTGCCGGTGACGACGGCCGACGACCCGGCCGGATATCGGACCCTCGACGCGCTCACCGGGATCGTTACGGGATCGGGCCCCGGAGTGCCGGAGACTGGCGGAGAAGAGTCCGACCCGGAGTCGGCAGAACAGCGGAGGCATATCGATGAGTGAGGCGTTCGTCTATGACGCGGTGCGGTTGCCGCGGGGGCGGGTGCGCAAGGGTGGGGGCACCTTGGCAGAGGTTCCGCCGTACGAATTGTTCGGGCAGTTGCTGGCGGCGTTGGAGGAACGGGGCTGTCCGCCGGCCGCGGTCGACGACGTGCTGGTCGGGGTGAGTACCGCGGTGGGGGAGCAGGGCGCGAACGTGGCCCGGGCCGCGGTGTTGTGGGCGGGATGGCCGGATTCCGTGCCGGGGGCGGTGGTTTCGCGACTCTGCTGTTCCGGTCTGGACGCGGTGGAGGGCGCGGCGGCGCGGGTGGCGGCCGGGTTCGCGGATGTGATCGTCGCGGGCGGGGTGGAGTCGATGTCGCGGGTGCCGATGCTGGCGGATCGGCCGGCCATCGCCGGGGACGCCGATCTGGGGGAGCGGACCGGGTTCGTCACCATCGGGGTGTCGGCCGATCTCACGGCGGCCGAGTACGGCATCACCCGGCCCGAACTGGACGCTTTCGCGGTGCGGTCGCATCGAAAGG
>NZ_JBHZCS010000021.1:62483-81270 GCF_042755705.1 Nocardia sp. NPDC059154 | reverse complement strand
GCCACATCGGCGTCGGTGATCCCGGCCCACAAGGGCGGCACCGTGCTCCTCGCCGCCGACGAGGGCGCGCGGCCGGACGCGTGTGCGTCGGCCTTCGCCGCGCTGCCCACCCTGTTCGGAGCCGATCCGTCCTGGGAGCGGGTGGCCCGCCGGACGCCGCAGGCGCGGCGGCCCGTCGCCGGGCTGCACACCATTGCCACCGCGCCGCAACTGGCCGACGGGGCCTCGGCGTTGCTGCTGGGCAATCGGCGCGCCGAGCACATGCTCGGGCGGCCGCCGGTGGCGCAGATCGTGGGCACGGCCCAGACGGCCGTCCGCTCACCGCTGCTGACCGCGCCGACCAGTGCGGCCCGGGTGGCCCTGCAGCGGGCGGGCATCTCGCCCGCGCAGCTGGATGTGATCGAGGTGAACGAATCCTTCGCCGTCACACCGCTGGTGCTCATGCGTGAGCTCGGAGTGGACGCGTCCCGAGTGAATCCGTCCGGCGGTGCGGTGGCGGTCGGGCATCCGCTCGGCGCGACCGGCGGGATCCTCATCGCCCAGGCGCTGGACGAGCTGCGCCGCCGCGACGGCGAGCACGCGCTGGTCGCCATACCCGCCGCGCTCGGGCTCGGCTCGGCCGTGGTGCTGCGCCGCATGACCTGACCCGCGGCCCGCGCCGTCACCGGACCAGCTGCGCCGTCACCGGACCAATTCATCACCAGGGAACTCCGATGGTCGAAATCTCCTCCTCCGCAACGACGTCCCCCGCCCGCCCGGTGCACGCCTGCCATCCGGCGGACACCGTGCGCACCTACCTCGAGCGCGGCTGGTGGCAGCCCGAGACGATTCCCGACGTCTTCCGCCACCGCGTCACCGAGGCCCCCGACGCGCCCGCCATCACCGACCCGGCCAACCTGGCGGACCTGACCGGCGCGCACCCGCGCACCCTCACCTGGCGCGAACTCGACGACCACGTCACCGATATCGCGGCGGTCCTGCTGGCCAACGGGATTCGGCAGGGCTCCACCGTCGCGATCCAACTGCCCAACTCGATCGCCCTGACCGCCGCATACCTTGCACTGTGGCGGCTGGGCGCGGTGGCCACGCCGATGCCCGCGTCGTTCCGGCGGCACGAGCTGTCGGGCATTGTCGCGGCGACCGAGGCCGAGGCCGTCATTACCGTTGGGGCGCTGGGAGATCGGGCACTCGCGACCGAGGCCCTGACCGTTATCGGCGGGCAGGGCGCTGTCTTCGCCTTCGGGCCGGGAGTCCCGGAGCAGGCGATCGCCCTCGATGGCCCGGTCGGCGCAGCTGCCCGCAAGCGGGTGCGCGACTACACCTGTGCGCTCCCCGTCACCGTCAACGATCGCATCACCATCTGCTGGACCAGCGGCACCGAGGCCGCGCCCAAGGGCATACCGCGCTGCCACGGCGATTGGCTCGCCGTGGCGGGCGGCGTCCAGGACGGGCTCGGCATGACCCCGGATTCGGTGGTGCTCAACCCCTTTCCCATGGTGAACATGGCCGGATTCGCGGGCTCGTTCCTGCCGTGGCTGCTGGCGGGCGGGCATCTGGTCCAGCATCATCCGCTGGATCTGCCCGTGTTCTTCCGCCAGCTCGCCGAGCACCGGGTCACCCACACGAGCATGCCGCCCGCCCTGCTCACCATGCTGTTGCAGAACGACGCCCTGCGCGCCCGGGCCGACCTGTCCTCGCTGCGCACGGTCGGCTCCGGCGGTGCGCCACTGCCGCCGCCGGTGGTGCGCCGCTGGCAGGAGGAACTGGGTATCCAGGTGATCAACTTCTTCGGATCCAACGAGGGAGTGAGCCTGCTGGGTGCACCGGCCGACCTGCCGGATCCCACCCTGCGCGCCCAGCATCTGCCGTATTACGGTGCGGCCGGGGTGCGCTGGTCCACCAGACTGGCGGAACGGACAGCGGTGAAACTGGTCGACGTCACCACCGGGGCGACGGTCACCGAGATCGGCGGACGCGGCGAACTGCGCCTGCGCGGCCCGGCCGTCTTCGGCGGCTACCTGCCCGGCACCGTCACCGCCGAACCCTTCGACGACGAGGGATACCTGTGCAGCGGTGACGTTTTCGAACGATGCGGCGACGGCGGCCGGTACCTGCGCTTCGTCGACCGCGTGAAGGAGATCATCATCCGCGGCGGCATGAACATCGCGCCCGCCGAGATCGAGGGCCTGCTCATCGACCATCCCGCGATCGCGGATGTCGCCGTGGTCGGCTACCCCGACGCGGTGCTCGGCGAAAAATGCTGTGCCGTCGTCGTTCCCGCGCCCGGCGCCACCGTGACCCTCACCGACCTGGTCGAGCATCTGCGGGCCCGCGAGGTCGCCTCGTTCAAACTGCCCGAGCGCCTCGAGCTCACCGATACTCTGCCGCGCAATCCGGTCGGCAAACTGCTGCGCCGGGAACTACGCGCCCGGCTCTGACCACTCTTCGATCGCAGGAGGACCCCGTGTCCGTGCACATTCTGGGCGGCGGCCAAACCGATTTCGCCGTCAACTGGCACCGCGTCGGCCTCGGCTTCGACGCCCTGACCCGCGCCGTCCTGGACGAGACGCTCGCCGCCGTCCGCCTCGACGCCACCGCGATCGAGGTGATCCACGTCGGCAATGCCTTCGGCCAATTGTTCACCGGCCAGGGCCAGCTCGGCGGCATGCCCGCCACCATCCATCCGGAGCTGTGGGGCATTCCGGCCGCCCGCCACGAGGCCGCCTGCGCCTCCGGCAGCATGGCCGCTCTCGCCGCCATGGCCGATCTCGAATCCGGCCGCTACGACTGCGCACTGGTGATCGGCGCCGAGCTGGAGAAGACTGTCCCGGGCGGGCAGGCGGCCGCCTATATGGGCGCGGCGGCCTGGGCGGGCCACGAGACGCAGAACACCGACCTGGTGTGGCCGACCCAGTTCGCCGCCATCGCGGCCGAATACGACCGGCGCTTCGGCCTCGATCCCGCGCACCTGCGCGCCATCAGCGCACTCAATGTCGCGAATGCCCGCTCGAATCCCCGTGCCCAGACCAGGAATTGGTCCTACACCGACGCGAGCTTCACCGCCGACGACACCGCCAACCCGCCGGTGGCCGGCGTCCTGCGCCGCCAGGACTGCAGCCAGATGACCGACGGCGCGGCGGCCGTGATTCTCGTCTCGGACCGGTTCCTGCAGCGGCACAGCACCATCCGCCCCGACACCACCGCGCTGATCTCGGGCTGGGGCCACCGCACCGTCGGCCTTTCGCTCGATGCGAAGTTTCGCGCCTCCGCCGCCGAACCCTATGTCTTCCCGCACCTGCGCACCGCGGTCCTCGACGCGCTGTCCCGCGCCGGTCTGGCCGATATCCACCAGCTCGGCGGCCTCGAGGTCCACGACTGCTTCTCCATGTCGGAGTACGTGGCCATCGACCACCTCGGCCTCACCGCGCCCGGCGAGAGCTGGAAGGCCGTGGAATCCGGCGACATCACCCGCAGCGGCAGCCTGCCGATCAACCCCGGCGGCGGGCTGATCGGCATCGGCCACCCGGTCGGCGCGACCGGTGTCCGCATGCTTCTCGACGCGTACCAGCAGGTCACCGGCCGGGCAGGCGACTGCCAGCTGCCGGGCGTCACCCGCTACGGCACCGTGAACATCGGCGGCAGCACCACCACGGTCGCGAGTTTCATCGTCGAATCCGTGGCCGGCTGACCCGGGCCGGCCCGGAGTCGCCGCCGCGCCGGGCGCGAGCCGTGCGAACCACGGTCACCTCTCACCCGGCGAGTTCGGCTCTCACCCGGCGAGTTTGGCGGGATCGCGCACCGCGCCCCGGTCGGCCGAGGTGGCCAGCAGGGCATAGGTTTTCAATGCCAGCGAGATCTCACGCTCGCGGTGGCGCGGCCGGTAGCCGCCGTTCGCCTCCAATTCCGCGCGGCGGGCGGCCAATTCGGCGTCGTCGACGTGCAGGGTGAGGGAGCGCGACGGGATGTCGATGGTGATGGTGTCGCCGTCCTCGACGAGCGCCAGCGGGCCACCCGCCGCTGCCTCTGGGGAGATGTGGCCGATGGAGCAGCCGGAGGAACCGCCCGAGAAGCGGCCGTCGGTGATCAGCGCGCACTCCCGGGCCAGGCCCAGGCCCTTGAGATATGAAGTCGGATACAGCATTTCCTGCATGCCCGGCCCGCCGCGCGGACCCTCGTAGCGGATGACCAGCACGTCACCGGCCTTGATCCGGCCCGACAGGATCGCCTCGACCGCATCCTCCTGCGACTCCACCACCACAGCGGGACCGGTGAAGGTGTGCATGTGCGCGGCCACGCCCGCGGACTTCACCACAGCTCCGTCGGGAGACAGATTGCCGCGCAAGACCGCGAGGCCGCCGTCGCGCGAATGGGCATGGGCGACATCGCGAATACAGCCCGCCGCGGCATCCAGATCGAGGGTGTGCCAGCGCTCGGACTGGGAGGAGGCGCTGGCCGACCGCTTGCCGCCGGGAGCGGCGTGGAACAGCTCCCGCGCCGCCGCGGAGGGGCGCTCGGCGCGCACGTCCCACTCGGCCAGCCACGCGTCGAGTGAATCCGCGTGCACCGCATGCACATCGCGGTGCAGCAGTCCGGCCCGGTTCAGCTCGCCGAGCAGCGCCGGGATGCCGCCCGCGCGGTGCACGTCCTCGATCAGATAGTCGCCATTGGGCGCCACCTTGCACAGGCACGGCACCTGCAACGACATCTTCTCGATATCGGTGAGCGTGTAGTCCAGCCCGGCCTCCTGCGCCGCCGCGAGCAGGTGCAGCACCGTGTTGGTGGATCCGCCCATGGCCAGGTCCAGGGCCATCGCATTGTCGAAGGCCTTGTGGGAGGCGATATTCCGGGGCAGGACCGAGGCATCGTCCTCGTCGTAGTAGCGGCGCGCCAGGTCCATGATCGTTCGTCCCGCCGCCCGGTACAGCTCGGCCCGCGCGGTGTGGGTGGCCAGCGTGGTGCCGTTGCCCGGCAGCGCCAGGCCCAGCGCCTCGGTGAGGCAGTTCATGGAGTTGGCGGTGAACATGCCCGCGCACGAGCCGCAGGTCGGGCAGGCGTTCTCCTCGATGCGCTCCAGATCCGCGTCGGACACCTCGGGCGAGACCGCCTCGGCCATGGTGACGATGAGGTCGAGCCGGCTGCGCACCGTGCCGTCGACCAGGACCGCGGTGCCGCCCTCCATCGGTCCGCCGGAGACGAACACCGTCGGGATGTTCAGTCGCAGGGCCGCCATGAGCATGCCCGGAGTGATCTTGTCGCAGTTGGAGATGCACACCAGCGCGTCGGCGCAGTGCGCGTTCACCATGTACTCGATCGAATCCGCGATCAGGTCCCGGGACGGCAGCGAGTACAGCATGCCGCTGTGCCCCATGGCGATTCCGTCATCGACCGCGATGGTGTTGAACTCCCGCGCGATACCGCCCGCCGCCCGCACCGCCTCGGAGACCATGCGGCCGACCGGCTGGAGGTGGGTGTGGCCCGGCACGAATTCCGTGAAGCTGTTCGCGACCGCGATGACGGGCTTGCGGCCGATATCCGCCGAGGGCACGCCGCTGGCCCGCATGAGGGCGCGGGCCCCGGCCATGTTCCGTCCGTGCGTGACCGTGCGGGAGCGCAACTCGGGCACGATGCCACCTCCTCCTCAATCTGCAACCAGATGGTTGCAACCGTGTGGTTGGAGTTTGCCATGATTGCGGGCCCAACCGCAACCGTGTGGTTGGAGATGGTTGGATGGATGCCATGGCGTGGGATACCGAGAGGACCAGACGGCTGCTGCTCGAGGCGGCGGTACTCGAGTTCGCCGAACGCGGACCCGACGGTGCCCGGGTGAACGCCATCGCGGCCCGCGCCGGGATCAACAAGGAACGCATCTACCAGTACTTCGGCGACAAGCGCGGCCTGTTCGAGGCCGTGCTCACCGATCAGCTGGAGCAGCTCGCCGCCGCCAGCCCGCTGACCGCCGACAGGGCCGGTGACCTGGCCGAGTACGCCGGGCACGTCTTCGACTTCCACCGCACCCACCCGCAGTTCCTGCGCCTCATGTACTGGGAAGGGCTGCAGCCGCAGGACGGTCAGCTGCCGGGCGAGTCCGCCCGCGCCTCGCACTACGCGGACAAGGTCGCCGCGCTGGCGGCCGCACAGCGGGCCGGGACCCTCCCCGGCGACGTCGCGCCGGGCTACCTGCTGTACGCGGTCGCGGCCCTGGCCGCCTGGTGGTTCGCTGCCCCGCAGGTGGTCCGGATGATCCTGGGCGCGGACACCGATAATCCCGACGCCCTGCGGGCAGCCCTCGTCACCCTGGTGCGCCGACTCGAGGTACGGGACTAGCGCCGCGCCGCGCCAATTCTCTTTCGGCTCCGGCCTCGCCGGGCGCGAGCGCATCCGCGAGGGCGGTGAGGACCGGCGCGCAGCCGGTGTCGAGGGTGAGAGCGGCGAGATCGTGGGCGCGGGTGCGGCCGCGGTTGACGATGACGACCGGACGTCCCGACTTGGCGGTGCGGCGGGCGAAGCGCAGGCCCGACATGACCGTCAGCGAGGAGCCGACGACCAGCAGGACGTCGGCAGCATCGACCAGGTCGAAGGCGGCGGCGACGCGGGGCTTCGGGACGGACTCCCCGAAGTAGACGATGTCCGGTTTGAGGAGGCCGCCGCAGTGCAGGCAGTCGACCATCCGGAATGAACTGGTATCGGCCACGACCGCGTCGGCGTCGGGCGCGACCTCGAGACCGTCGAGGGGAACCGATTCGGCGAAGCCGGGATTGGCGGCCTCGAGCCGCTCGGCCAATGCCATGCGGGAGGTGAGCGCGTCGCAGGTGAGGCAGCGGACCCGGGCGTAGACGCCGTGCAGGTCGATCACCCGGCGATGACCGGCCTTGGTGTGCAGCAGATCCACGTTCTGGGTGAGCAACCCGGTGACGAGGCCCGCCCGTTCCAGGCGGGCCAGCGCGCGATGCGACGGATTCGGCCGCGCCGCGTCCATCCGCCGCCAGCCCACATGATTGCGGGCCCAATAGCGTTGGCGGAAAACGGGATCGCCGACGAACTGCTGATACGTCATCGGTGTCCGGGGCGGTGCGCCGGGGCTGCGGTAGTCGGGGATGCCGCTGTCGGTGGAGATGCCCGCACCGGTGAGCACCGCGACCCGGCGCCCGGAGACCAGGTCCAGCAGGCGATCGCGCTGCTGCGCGGAACCGGAATCGGGCATGCGGCCAGCCTACGACGCCTCCGTCGTGTGCCGCCGGTCACGTCGTGTCACATCCGCCGGCCCTGCGTCGTCACCTTGGCAGGACGCCACCCCACCGGCGGCGCGAGACGAAGGAGATGGTCATCATGGCGAAGACGGTTCTGGTCACCGGCGGCACCGGCACCCTGGGCAGCCTGGTCACCCCGCTGCTGCGGGAGGCCGGCGTGCACCTGCGCGTGCTGAGCCGCACCGCGCGGGCGGCGCAGGACGGCATCGAGTACGTGGCCGGCGACCTGCAGACCGGCGCGGGCATTGCCGAGGCGGTCGCCGGCGTCGATACCGTCCTGCATCTGGCGGGCACCACCAAGGGCGACGGAGAGAAGGCGCGCACCCTGGTCGAGGCCATCCAGGCCGCGGGCGTGTTCCCGCACCTGATCTACATCTCGGTGGTCGGCGCGGACCGGATCCCGGTGGAGAGCGCCATCGACCGCCAGACCATGGCCTACATGGCATCGAAGCGGGAAGCCGAACTGGTGGTGGAGAATTCGGGCCTGCCGTGGACCACCCTGCGCGCTACCCAGTTCCACGACCTGCTCTTCACCATGGTCTCGGCGCTGGGCAGGATGCCGCTGGTGCCGGTCTTCGACTTCCGCTTCCAGCCCATCGAAACCGCCGAGGTGGCAGCGCGATTGGTGGAACTGACCCTGGGTGAGCCCGCGGGCCTGGTCGACGAGATCGGCGGCCCGCGCGTCTACACCATGAAGGAGCTCGAGCGCAGCTACCTGGAGGCCACCGGCCGCCACCGCCCGGTCTTCACCATGAAGGCCCCGGGCAAGGCGGCCCGCGCCTACGCGGCGGGCGGCAACCTCACCCCGGAGCACGCCGTCGGCGGCCGGACCTGGGAGGAATTCCTGGCCGCCAAGCTCGCGGCCGCGTGAGCGGACGACATGCGGAAACCGGTGTCAGCGCGGTCCGTTGGTGTTGAGGTACACCACCGGACCGTCGAACCGGCCGTGCGCGTTCATGTCCAGCAGCGCGGCCATGGCCTTCGCGGTGTAGACCGGCTCCAGCCGCATGTGCTCTCGATCCTCCGAAAGCGCCTGTGCCGTAGCTGCTTCCGGCATCGGATAGCCGTATCCCGGACCGAGGTAATCGGTGACGATGTCCAGATTGCCGGTGGGGGACAGGTTCTCGGGCAACCGCGCGCCGCGGGCCCGCAGCAGCCGCTCGGCACGGCCCGCCAGCTTGGCGAGCGCCGGTTCGTCGAGGCGCAGCGTGTCGTTCACGACCACACCCACCACCCGCGTGCGCAATCCGGCCAGCCGCAAGCCGAGCGACAGCCCCGCCGCCGTTCCGCCCGACCCGACCGGGATCACGATGTGGCCCGGCTCCGGGAGCTCCCCGGTGCGCACCTGATCCGCCAATTCCAGTGCGGCCTCGACATATCCGAGCGCGCCCACCGGCGACGACCCGCCCGCGGGCAGGAAGTAGGGCGGTCGCAGGCCAGTGAAATGCCGGGCCAGCAGATACGGAGCACTCAGGATCGTGCGCACCTTGGTGTGGGTGAAGTGCAGCTCGGCTCCCGAGGCCCGCAATCGCTCGAGTTGCGCCCGCACATGCTCGTCGACCGGTTGATCCACCAGCGCCAGAACGGTTTTCAGCCCGTGTTCGCGTCCGTACAGCGCGGTCGCCAGCCCCCAGTTGGTGCCCAGTCCGCCCACCGTCACGATGGTGGTCCGCCGCCGGCGCAGTGCGTCGGGCAGCAGCCATTCCAGCTTGCGGACCTTGTTGCCGCCCCAGCCGCCGTCACCGAAAGCGCTGTCGTCCTTGAGCCAGATGTCCGCGCCCGCCGTGTCGAGCGCCTCCAGTCTCCGCACCGGCGTCGGGCCGGTCCCCAGCCTCACGTGGGGCAGGGTCCGCTGGAGCTCGGGGTAGCGGCGGTGCAGGTGCGGGGTCATCACGCCAACCCTATCGACTGTCCAGTTTTTCGACGAGTGTGGCGGGCAGCACACGGGTGCCGAATTCGCTCCTGCTACGTTCCGAACTGTCATTAACTTCGGCAAGGAGATTTCATGCCTGGTGTAACCGATCGCGTCGTCATTGTCACCGGAGCCGGTGGCGGACTGGGCCGGGAGTACGCATTGTTGCTCGCCCGCGAGGGCGCGCTGGTCGTCGTCAACGACCTCGGCGGTGCACGCGACGGCTCCGGATCCGGGCACAATATGGCCGACGCCGTCGTCGAGGAGATCCGCGCGGCCGGCGGCACCGCCGTCGCCAACTACGACAGCGTCGCCACCGAAGAGGGTGCGAAGGCGCTGGTCCAATCCGCGATCGACAGCTTCGGTGCGGTGCACGGCGTGGTCAACAACGCCGGCATCCTGCGCGACATGAGCTTCGTGAAGATGACCCCCGAGGCCTTCGAGGCCGTGCAGCGCGTGCACCTGTTCGGCTCGTTCTACGTCACCCACGCCGCCTGGCCGCACTTCCGCGAGCAGGGTTTCGGCCGCGTCGTCATGGCCACCTCCACCTCCGGCCTGTACGGCAACTTCGGCCAGGCCAATTACGGCGCAGCCAAACTCGGCATGGTCGGCATGATGAACACCCTCGCCATCGAGGGCCGCAAATACGACATCGGCGTCAATGCCGTCGCGCCCATCGCCGCCACCCGTATGACCGCCGACATCGCCTCGGCCGAGATGCTCGAGAAGCTGCCGCCTGCCCAGGTCGCCCCCATCGTCGGTCACCTGATGAGCGAGGACTGCACCGACTCCGGCATGGTGCTGGTGGTCGGCGGCGGCTCGGTGCACCGGACCCAGCTGTTCGCCAACCAGCCCGTGTTCTTCAGTGAGGTCCCGACGATGGACCAGGTGCGGGAGAATTGGAGCCGTATTACCGATATGTCCGACGCTCGGCCCGGGGTGAACCCAGCGGGCTGAGCCTGCTCGAGGAGCCTCGCCATGAGCGAGAACACGTGGGACGCACTGGTTGTCGGAGCCGGAGCGGGCGGGCTGTGCGCGGCCGCCCGGCTCTCGCACCACGGCTACCGCACCCTGGTGGTCGAACGCCTGGATCGGATCGGCGGACGAGCCTCCACCACCGAACTCGACCGTTTCATCGTCAACACCGGCGCGGTGGTCGTCGAACTCGGCGGCATCACCGAACGGACCTTCGAGGAGGTGGGCGCGAAATTCGAAGTGCGCCCGGCGGATCCGCCGATCCTGTACCGCATCAACGGCCGTGACGTGGATGTCACCAGCGGCGGCTGGGGGCTGCTCATCTCCCAGCTGACCCGCCAGGGGGCCAAGCTGCTCACCGGAATCGGCGCGGCCCGCACCGACGGCGGGCTGCCCGACCGGGAACTGTCCACCGCCGACTGGGTGCGGCGGTACACCAAAAACGATGCGGTGCAAGGCATCTTCCGCAATATGTGCGGCTCGATCTTCGCCGTCGGCTCGGAGGAGCTCCCCGCGCGCGTGTTCCTCACCTACTTCACCCGCCCGTCGGCGTTCAAGAAGCTCGGCTTCTGCCCGGAGGGCACCATCGGCATCTGGAAGGCCCTGGCAGAGGTGGTGGAACGCAATGGGGGACAGGTGCGTCTGGGCAGCGAGGTGCAGCAGCTGCTCGTCGAGGACGATCGCGTCGTCGGGGCACGCATCCGGCACGAGGGTGAAACCTCCGATGTCTCCTGCGCTTTCGCGGTCAGCGACATCGGGCCGTCGGCCACACTGGATCTCGTTGGCCCCGAACACTTTCCGTCCGACTATGTCGGCTCGGTGCTGCAACGCGATCTGCCGTGCGCCATGATCTCGGTCAACTTCGCCAGCCGGGAACCGCTCATCGACGCGCCCGGCCTGCTCAGCTTCGCCCGCACCAGGCGGCTGTGCTACGTCGCCAACTTCACCGCCACCTGCCCGGAGATGGCCCCCGAGGGCTGGCACCTCTACGTCGGCACCGGGGTGCCCAAGCCGTCGGTGGGCGACTTCGACTCCGAGGCCGAAACCGCGCTCGTGCTCCAGGATCTGCGCGAGGAGATCCCGGGCTTCGACACGGCCCGCATCCTGTCCATCGCCGTCACCCGCGACGACTGGCCACCCCAGCGCACGGTCGCCGGCTACGACCTACCCCACGACACCCCGATCGCGAATCTCTGGAACGTCGGCGACGCGGTCAAGGAGTACGCCAACGGCGGCATCACCGCCTGCACGGAGACCGCGAAGATCGTCGTCGACGAGATCATCGCCAGCGGCATCGGACGCCGCGCGTCCTGAGTTCGCCGGACCCGCTCAGCCGAGCTTCTCGGTGATTCCGGGGAGCCGGTCCACCATGGCCACAACGTAATCCGCGACGATCCCGATCAGCACGGGCCGCTCCACCTTCAGGCCGCCGTCGAGCCACACCAGGATCAGCTCGGCCGCGCCGCCGGTGATCAGCTGGGCCAGTGCGGTCAGGGCGGTGTCGTCGCCCTCGGGGATGTCGAGCAGCACCCGCGTCTGCTCGATGAGCAGCTGCGCCACCCGGCGCATGCCCTCGAAGCGGCGGCGCATGAGCATCTCGCTGCCGTAGGCCTGCGCGAAGGCGATGTTCGCCCGGCGCGGATCGTCGGTCACCGTGATGATGAGCGCCGCCACCCCGGCCCGCAGCTTCTCCTCGGGCCCGCCGGGGGTCTCGGTCATGGCCGTGCGAGCCTGCTCGAGGGCCGCGCCCTGCACCTCGTCCAGTAGCGCGGAGGCCAGCGCGTCCAGACCGGTGAAGGATTCGTAGAAGAAGCGCGGCCCCACCTTCGCCTGCTCGCACACCCCGCGCACGGTGAGCGCGGGCAGCCCCTGCGTGCCGACGATCTCGAGGGCCGCGTCCAGCAGCCGTCGCCGGCGCTGCTCCCGACGCTCGTCGGTCGTGGTGCCGCGATAGGTCCCGTTGAAAGCTCGCGTCACCCTGACAGCTTGGCACAGAAATCGGGAAACGACTGTTTACGGAAACTATCGTTTCCGCTACCGTTGAGGCATGGCTGTGCGAAAAGCCGTGGTGAACCATCGAATTCAGTGCCGCGCCGCCGGGGTGCTGGAGCGCTATCCCAGCGTGCCGCGGGCACTCGCGACACCGCCGCCGGGCAGCGGGCTCGAGCCGGTGATGGGTGACTACGGCCCGCCCGGCATCGGCCACGTGGTGAGCACCCTCGCCGACCCCCTCACCTTCGGCCGCGACCGGATGCGCCGCTACGGCCCTGTGCAGTGGATGGGCGTCTTCGGGCGGCAGGTGGTGGGCATCGGCAGCCCGGCCGCCGTGGAGGAGGTGCTGCTGGACCGCAAGCACGTCCTCTCCGCGCAACAGGGCTGGGAATTCCTCATCGGCCCGTTCTTCCGCGGCGGAATCTTGCTGCGCGACTTCGACGATCACGCCTACCACCGCCGTATCCTGCAGCAGGCCTTCACCCGCCCGCGGCTCATCGGCTACCTCAACCTCACCACCCCGCGCATCGTGCGCGGCGTCGACTCCTGGCAGCCCGCCCCCGATTTCCCGCTCTACGACCACGTCAAGCGCATGCTGCTGGAACAGGCCACCGTGGTCTTCGCGGGCGCGGAACTCGGTCCCGAGGGCACCCGCCTGTCCCGGGCCTTCGAGGACGCCGTGCACGGCGGCAAGGCCATCATCCGCACCAATATGCCCGGCGGCGTGTGGAATCGGGGCCTGCGCGGCCGCCGGCTGCTCGAGGACTACTTCCGCCGGGAACTGCCCGCCAAGCGCGCCGGCGACGGCGAGGACCTGTTCAGCGTCCTCTGCCACGCCGAGACCGAGGACGGCGAATCCTTCACCGACGCCGACATCGTCGACCACATGATCTTCGTCATGATGGCCGCCCACGACACCAGCACCCTGGCCATTTCCATGCTGGCCTACGAGCTGGCCCGGCACCCGGAATGGCAGCAGCGGCTGCGCGAGGAATCGGAGGCGCTGGGCAAACCCACCCTCGACTACGCCGACCTGGACCGGCTGCCCGCCCTGGAGATGGCCTTCCGCGAAACCCTGCGCATGTACGCCCCGGTCGGCCAGATGGTGCGAGAAGCGCTGGAGGACACCGAGATCGCCGGGTACTTCATCCCCAAGGGCGCGCTGGTCATGGTCGGCTCGTACTCGATGATGCGCAGCGAGGAGTACTGGCACGACCCGGACGTGTTCGATCCGGAACGCTTCGATCCCGCACGCGCCGAGGACAAGTCGCACCGCTTCGCCTGGCCGCCCTTCGGCGGCGGCGCGCACAAGTGCATCGGCCGGTACTTCGGCGGCATGACCGTCAAGGCCACCATGCACCGCATGCTGCTGACCTACCGCTGGAGTGTGCCGGACGGCTACCAGGTGCCCCTGGTCGCCGGTACCGGCCCGACGCCGGCGGACGGCCTGCCGATCCGCCTGCGCCGGCTCTGAACCTCATCCGCCCCCGGCGACCGCCGAATGGCGGCTCACCGGACGTCGCGCGGAATCCCGAGTTCGATATCCAGATAGCGCAATTCCGGATCGCGGCGGCGGCCGTTGCGGAACGCCCGGAACACCAGATCCTGCGGATGCCCGACGGTGAACACCTCCGTGAAGGTGGCCACCGTCCGCCGTGGCGTGCCCTCCAGGCTGGGATTGAACCCGGTCTTGGCCAGCGGCCCCTCCCAGATGAGCGCCGCCCCGCCGGGCACGCTGTGCGGGGCGAAACTCCAGCCCAGCTCGCGCATGCGCCGGTCGAACTCGCCCGCGCCCAGTCCGGCCACATCCCAGCCGCTGGCCTCGTTGAAAAGCTGCCTGCCGTGCAGGAATTGGACGAAGCACGGGTCCGGTCCGGGGTGCGGAGTGCTGAGGTTGATCACCCCGTCCCACGGCAGCGTGGTCAGCGCCCAGCTCAGCCTGTCCTCGAAGTCGGCCCAGTTCGAACACGCTACCGGCGCCTCGCGCTCGCTGGGGCGGTCGGCGGGCAGGCCGTAGCTGCCGCTGCCGGGCGCGTCCATGCTCCAGGTGGCGAAACGCAGCCGGTCCCCGTCCATGTCGAGCCCGTCGCGCAACACCGCCACCACGGATTCGGCCACCCCGCGCCGATGATCGACCGATTCTCCGCGCTGCCATCCGGTGCTCCATTCGCGTGCCAGCCGCGGCTGCTGGTGCACCCGCTGCATGGCCCGCCACTGCGGATCCGGTGCGGTGGCATCGGATTCCGAGGGCAGTGGCACCGGATCCCAGGTGCCGTCGGGCTGGGCGCGCAGCACGGTCAGCAGCGCTTCGGCCTCGGCGGCGTCGTCGGGGACGGCGATCAGCACCTCGATCTCGGTGCCCTGCTGCGCGAAATGCACACGGCGGCCGGTGAGTTCGTCACGAACCTGAACGAAGCGTGGATTCCATCCGAGTCCGGACTCGTCGGCGTCCTCGTCCTCCTCGAGAAAAAACGGCATCCATTCGAGCAGCACATCCCATCCCTGCGAACCCACCTTGCCTCCCTCCGGGTTCTCGCCAAACTACCCCCCGGCCACCTTTCGCGCCCCCCGGTGGGTACCGGCCAGGCTGTGCACTGTGGTAGAACCTGTTCTAGTTTTTTCACCTGAAGGACCGCGAATGAACTGGTACACCGGCAATACCGTTTACGACACCGTGCTCACGATCGCTTTCGCGTTCGCAGCTTTCGTGCTGATCGGCGGCCTCTTCGGGCAGAGCCCCTACGGCCGCTTCGCCACCGCCAAACTCGGACTCAATCTCAATCCGAAGCTCGGCTGGTGGTTGATGGAGATTCCGGCCACCGTGGTCTTCGCCGTCGCGTACCTCAGCGGTCCGCGCCGCTTCGAGCCGACTTCCCTGGTGCTGGCGGCCATCTGGATTCTGCACTACGGCAACCGCGGCTGGTTCTTCCCCCTCTCCATTCGCCAAGTGCCCGGCAAGACCAGCAGTTTCAATGTTTCCGTGCTCGGCATGGGCATGTTCGTGACCGCGCTGCACGGCTACCTCAATGGTGCGCTCTTCAGCCACGATTATCTCGGGCAGTACGGCACGGACTGGCTGACCGACCCGCGCTTCATCATCGGGCTGATCGTCTACCTCTGCGGTTTCGCGCTGCTGGTGAGCTCGGAGGGGATCGTCCGGAATCTCCGCGACAAGAACAACCCGGGGGCAACGGAATACAAGATCCCGTACGGTCTGGGATTCCGATTCGTCACCAGCCCCACCTATCTCGGCGAACTGGTCGCCTGGGCCGGATTCGCCATTCTCACCTGGGCGCTGCCCGGCGTGGTCATCTTCCTGATCACCTTCGGCAATCTGGTGCCGCGCGCCTTCGCCACCCACACCTGGTACCGGGAGAAGTTCGAGGACTACCCGGCGGAGCGAAAAGCGCTGGTGCCGTTCGTTATCTAGGGTCGCCGAGCGCGCCGTGGCGCAGCGCCTTGTCGCGGTACATGGCGACGTCCACGGCGTGCATGAGCTCGTCGATGGCGGTGGAGTCGGTGTCCACCAGTGCGGTGCCGATGCTCGCGCCCACCTGCACCAGCAGCCCCGCCACGTCGAACGGATCGCGCAGCGCGGCCAGCAGGCCGTCCGCGACGGTGTCCAATTCGTCCTGACCTGAGCAGTTTTCGACCAGGACGATGAACTCGTCACCGCCCAGCCGCGCCGCCACCCCGTTCGGCGGCAGGGCCCGGCGCAGCCGCTGGCCCACCTCGCACAGCACCCGGTCGCCGGCGGTGTGGCCGCGGCGGTCGTTGATCTCCTTGAAGCCGTCCAGATCCAGGTAGCAGACCCCGACCTGGCCGGTGGCCGCGGCGAGACGGTCGAAGAACAGCAGGCGGTTGGGCAAGCCGGTGAGCGAATCGTGGTGGGCGTCGTACCAGAGCTGATCGGCGAGCTGCTTGCGGTCGGTGACGTCGACGGTGACGCCGATCAGGAAGCGCGGCTTACCGTCGCTGTCGCGGACCACCGTCATGGACAGGTCGATGGTGGTGTGCGTACCGTCCGGCTTGGTGTGCCGGGTCTCGAAGCGGAAGCGGTCGATCTCACCGGAGAGCAGGCGCTGGAACAGGGAGAACGCCTCACCGATGTTCTCGGGGCCGAGAATGTCGGCCACGGTACGGCCGGGCATGGACTCGGCGGGGACGCCCAGGGTCTCGGCGAAGGCGTTGTTGACGTCGACCACCTTGCCGGTGGCGGCATCGACGGTGCCGATGCCCACCGACGCCCCCTCGAAGATGGCCTGGAACCGCGCCTCCGACAGCTGCCGGCGCGCCTCGGCCTCCTGGACCGCGGTGAGGGCGGCGCCGAGTGTCGTCTCCTGTTCGGCCAGTGCCACATTGCGCAGCCCGGCGGTGAATTCGGCGGCGAATTCCGCGGCCAGCTCGATGGCGCGATCGCGGACCGGCCCGTAGTCCGCGCAGCCGGGGTCGGGGCAGGCGTCGGTCACCAGGTCCTTGCACAGCACCAGCACCGAGCGGTGCACGGCCAGCGGGTCGCGGTAGTTGGCGGCCACCAGGGCGACCGCCGCCTCCCGCGCCACCGACACGTCCCCGGTGCCGCGCACGGCCGCGATCAGGCGGTCACCGAAACCGTCGAGCAGATCCTCCACCTGGGCCCGGGTGAGCGTCGGCGCGACCGCGCCATCGAGAGCGTCGGCCCATCGGACCGCCAACTCGTGTGCTGCCACCGGTGACCCCCTGCCCCTGACTCGTCCGAACCACTCAGGCCTTGCGGCCCACACCCGCCAGTCCTAGCGAACGGCCCGGCGCCTCATGCTGGTCACGGTCGGATTCCGGCCGCCACAGCGGCAATTCCACCACACCGGGCTCGACCGGCTCCCACTTGCCGAACAGCGCGGCGATCTCGTCGCGGCTGCGGAACTGCAGTCCTATCTTGCTGACATTGTGCGAGTTCTCCACCAGCTTCGCCGCGTCGTCGGGGCGCGTGGCCGAGGTGAGATGCGAAATCGCGACGTAGCTGCCGACGGGCACGGCGTCGTGGAGTGCGTTGACCTTGTCGATGGGGGCGTAGTCGTCGCTCATCAGGTGCAGGACCGCAATGAGAAGGATGCCGACAGGTTGGTCGAAGTCGATGATGCCGGTGCCCCGCGCCTGCTCCAGCAGCGCCGCGGGCTCGCGTAGGTCGGCCTCGATGGCGGCGGCCCGGTCATTGCCACGCAGGATGGCGCGGGAGTGGGCCACGGCCACCGGATCGATATCGACGTAGAGCACCCGGCACTCCGGATCGATGGCATGCGCCACCTCGTGCACATTGCCCGCTGTCGGAATGCCGGAACCGATGTCGAGGAACTGCCGCACACCCGAATCCACCAGGAAGCGCACCGCGCGCCGCAGGAAGGCCCGATTGCTCAGCGCCAGCCGCGGCAGGTCGGGGACCAGCGACTTGCCCGCGGCGGCGGCCTGCCGGTCGACCTCGAAGTTGTGCGAACCGCCCAGTAGCGCGTCGTACATGCGCGCGGGGCTGGGCCGAGTCATGTCCACGCCCTCCGGGGCCCACGCCGGTCGTTCCATCCCGAATCCCTCCTTGCCGCAGCGGTCGAGCCCCGCCGGCGGTGCAAGCGGGCCAAGATCCGGGCAAATCCGGTGTTCGGGATCACCCGGACGGTGTTACGCGAATGTTAGTCCCCGTTCACCAGAAACCTTGCAGCGATACCACTCTCGCCCTGAGGTGGGAGAATGCTCACCCGGCGGTTGACGCCGCGCAGGTGCTGTGGGTGAGCGGGGGCACGCAGACCCCGGTCACATCCGCGAGCAGTAGCCGCGCGCCGAAGGCCAGTGAGCACAGCGCGATCGCGCCGAAGGCCAGCACCCACAGCAGGCCCGGGATCCGGGTCAGGTGGGCCAGCTGGTCGGCGTCGGAGTTCGGCTCGTGTGCGCGATTGCGCTGCAGCTCGATCACCGGCCGCACCGCCGCCAGCAGCAGGAACCAGGCCGCCAGATACGCCAGCGCCGCCTGGGCGGTGTCGCTGCCGAACCAGGACACCGCGAACACCACGCCGCCGGTCACCAGGATCGACAGCAGGCCGTACCAGTTGCGCACCTTCACCAGCAGCACCAGCAGCAGCGCGATGGTCAGCCACAGCATGAGCGTGAGGCGATGCGCGCCCAGCAGCGCCGCGTAGGCCAGACCCAGCAGCGCGGGCGCGGGGTAGCCGGCCGCGGTCGTCAGGATCATGCCGAGTCCATAGGGTTTCCCGCTCGACACCGTGAGTCCGGAAGTGTCCGAATGTAATCGGATGCCGTTGAGCCGCCGCCCGGTGAGCAGCGCCGTGAACGCGTGCCCGCCCTCGTGGGCGATGGTCACCGCATTGCGCAGAATCCGCCACGTCGGCCGGAACGCCACCAGCAGCAGCGCCACCACACCGGTCCCGACCACCAGTTGCCACGGCGGCGGTGACTGTGTGGTGGACAGCCGATCCACGACCGTGCTGCCCCGCTGAACGAATTCCGCTGTATTCACCGCCGCACCCTATCGACTCCGGCCGAGAGCGACCACAGCTCGCGGCCCGGCGGCCGGGGGGGCCGGGGGGGGAACGGGGGGGGGCGGCCGGGGCGAAGGGGGGAGGAGGGAGAGGGGGACAAGGGGGGTCCGTTTCCCGAAGGGTTCGTTCCCTGAGGG
>NZ_JBHZCS010000021.1:8968-62473 GCF_042755705.1 Nocardia sp. NPDC059154 | reverse complement strand
CTGAGAAACGATCCCCTTTTTCCCCACCCCCTCCCCCGCCCGCCCCTGCCCGAACCCACCCCCGCCCCGCGCCCCGGCGGCGGGACACCCAGACGACACACGGGCCCGCCCCCCCCGGCCCGCGGCGGAGCGGAGCAGAAGGGGCACAAGCGGATTCAGTTCACGAAGATGTCAGGTCCCGGACGGCGGATATCAACGCGCACAGCCGTTTTGGGGACTACTCTGCCTATCGGCAGTGACACCGGGTGCCCGTCCGGTACTGCCCGGGTGGGTCTCGTCGGTATCCCGAGGCATGGTCCCCGAATAGTTGATGCCGCCGGAATCCCATCCCCTGCTCCGGCGGCATCGCCGGGCAGGGGTCTGTCGGTTTCGCCGGCCGCGGTTCAGGCCGCGGCGCGGGGCCTCGGATCCGGCGTGGTTTCGTGCTTGGCGTCGGCGCTCGCGCCCGGCGCCCGCTGGGCGCGCAGCCGGAAGGCGATGCATTCCAGCAGTTCGCGGGTGTGCACCGGCAGGAGCAGACATTCCGAAGCACCCGCGGCCAGGATCGTTTCCAGGGATTCGGGATTGTGGTCGGTGCTGAGCGCGATGATGGGCGCGGTGGTCCGCGCGCGCAGCTCGCGGCACAGCTCGGCCGCTGCGACATCGGGCACCGCCCGGTCCAGCAGGATCACATCGGGTTTCAGGCGATCCTGGGTGCGCAGGGCCTGCCGTCCGCTGGCGGTCTGGAAGGTGTGGTACCCCGCCGCGGCGAGCACCAGCACCGTGATTTCGGCGACGGCCGGATTGCTCTCGACAACCAGGACCTTCGCCGGCGCGGTGGCCCGCTCACTCTGTGGTGAACGTGCGTGCGCCGTCGTAGTCGATTTCGGGACACTATTCATGATTGCGGTCCTCCGCTCGGCGGGATCCCCCGACCCGTGCCGTCATCCGTCGAGCGAAACATCACCGCTTGGGCATCCGTTCCGGCATTGCCGGTGTGCAATCGACGGAACCCGACGCTATCCCGTTGCCCGTCCGTTATGCCAGGAAAATACAAGAATTTGCTGAATGATAGCTGCGGCCTTCGCGGCTCGGCCACTGCTCGTTCACTTTCCATACACTTCGAATTCACCGCCCGGTTGGCTTATGGCCGGGAGTAATGGTGACGGCCCGAAGCGGATCGCCCGCTCGGGACCGGTATCGGCGGGATTATCCGCTCTCACCGGGAGACCACGGCACGACGCTGCCATAGCGGATCAATTGCCCGTAGTGCTCGGGCTCGGCCGGTTTCACCGCGAGGTCGAGTAGCTGTGCGGCGTCCTGCGCCGGAGTTGGTGCGCGGGTGACATCCCACCACAGCGCCGAGGTGGGTGTGTTCATCATGCCCGGGCACACGGCGGCGATCAGGATGTCGCGGGCGAGGTCACTGTCGCGGCGGGTGCCGGCGAGGGCACGGACCGCGGCCACCTGCCCGATCTTGGACGGGATGTTCACGAAACCGGGCCAGGCCTCGCCGCGCGCACTGCCGTCGGCCACGGCGTCGCGCCACGCGGCGACCTGGGCATCCACCTCGTCGAGCGAGGTCAGGCCGTCGAAGCGGTCGTGCAGGACCGGGGCGAGATGGTGCAGGGTGCCCAGCCGGCCGGCGACCACGAACAGACGGCCGCCCGCGCGCAGCAGCGGGGCGAAGGCGCGCAGCAGCCGGGTGGTGCCGAAGTTGTGGACCGGGGCATGCAGCCAGCGAGAATCTGTCAGACGTGGTATGCGTGAATGTCATGGCCTTCGGTGATGCGTCCCTGACCGCGCTGCGTGTCTTCCGGGAGGTGGCCGAACGCGGAACGCTCACCGCCGCGGCGACCGCGCTCGGGTACACCCAGTCGGCGGTATCGCGGCAGATCGCCGCGCTGGAGCGGGCGGCGGGTACCGCGCTGCTGCAGCGGCGCCACGACGGGGTGCGGCTGACGCCCGCCGGGCAGGTGGTGGCGCGGCGCGCGGCCGCGGTGATCGACCAGATGGACGCCACCGCAAGGGAATTGGCCGGACTGCCGGAGGATCGGGCCAGCGTGCGGCTGGGCTGGTTCCCGACGGCCGGGGCCTGGCTGGTGCCGCACGCGCTGGCCGAGTTGCGGCGAACGCATCCGGGGATCACCGTGATCACCCGCGAGGGCCGCACGCCCGCGCTGGTCCGGGCGCTGCGCGCGGGCACGATCGATCTCGCACTGGTGTCCTCGGCGCCGCCGTTCCGCCCGCTGGACGGCGAGACTCCCGCCCTGCTGACGCAGGTCCTCGCCGAACGCCCACTGCTGGTGGCGGTTCCGGCGGACCACCCGCTCGCGCGGGGCGACTACATCGACGTACACGACCTGCACGGCCGGCACTGGATCGCGGGCTCGCACGGTGAGCACGCCATGGGCGTCTGGCCCGGGCTCGGCGAACGTCCCGAGATCGTCCACACCGCTCACGACTGGCTCGCCAAACTGCAGCTCGTCGCCTCCGGCGCCGGGATCACCACCATCCCCGCCTCCGCGCGCCCGGCCCTGCCCGCCGGCGTCCGGGCCCTCCCGGTCCGGGGCGGCCCCACCGAAACCCGCCGACTGCTGCTGGCCCGCCTGCCCACACCCATGCCCGACCCGGCCGCCCGTCTCGCTGCCGCCCTCCGCACCGCCGCTCTGGGCTGACGCCCGCCCGTGGCACGGGTATCGGTGCGGGTGGCTGCATTCCCGTTGCAGCACTGCGCCTCCGAGGCGCGGTCGCCTGACTCCGACGCTCCGAACGCTCAGAGGGCTTCGAGGATCATGGCGTTGGCCTGGCGTGTGCGATCGGCTCGGCGTCGGCTCGCGGGAGTGCCGGTGTCAGGACGGTTTGTTGTGTCCGATCCCCGGGGCGAAGTCTCGCCATTCGCGCGCCCAGGCGGCGTGGTGGCGGTGCAGGAGGATACGGTCGGCACACCAGACCAGAACGGTTGCGCCGCAGCAGGTTGCGATCACTGTCAGGACGGCGGTGTCGATGCCCTGGACCACCGCGTCGGACGTGGGCCGCGGCGCGGTGGTGGCCCGGCCCGAGGAGTCCAGCCACTGGGTCACGGTGCTGCCCCGCTTCGCCGAGTTCGGGACGACGACCACGGCGATATCGCTGCGGCCGTGGATATTCCACGCCACGGTGGCCTGGGGCGGTCCGGACGCCACCACCCCCTGCCCGACCGGAACCGCGATGCGCAGGGGATCGGAGACGACCGTGGCCGTCACCGCGGTTTTGGCGGCATTCTCGGCGCGGATGTGCGCGCCGGTGGTGGTGGCGGCGGAGATTCCCACGACGACCGCCAGCGGAATGGATGCGACGGCCACGAGCACGGCGGCCATCCGCCAGGCCGCCTGCAGACGGTCCGAGGAACGCATCAGCCGATTGCGGCTCCACGGAGCGGTCCGGTGGATCCGAATGGGTAGCGACGCCGAGCGCGGCATCGTCGTTCGCCTCCTGCCTCGATGGATCAATCGCGGCCGCGAGCATGCGCGAGCTGAGCCTTGGACATGCTGGAGCGGCCCTTGATATTACGCTGCTCGGCCTCGTTGTAGAGCTGGTCCCGGGCGAGGCCCCTGGGACCCCGGCGCCCGGAGCGCTGGCCACCGCGCTGCTGCGGTGACCTGCCCTCGATCGAGGTCCGGCCGGCGGTCCTGGTCTCACCGGCGCGGGCCCGGTTCTTGTTAACGGTGCGAGCACCGATCTCCCTGGCGCGCTTCGGGGATGCGCCGCGATCCTCGGCGGAATCGCGGATGTGTTCGTACTGACGTTCCTCTTTGCCGGTCCATTCCTTGGGCATGATCGCGCCTTTCGGTCAGGGGAGGGATGCCATCGGCTTCTTATGTCCACTCGATGCCGCGATACCCGGAGAGGACGTGGCGAAGCCGGGCTGGGAGTAGCCGCCCCGGCGGTCAGGTGGCACACTGAGTGCAGGTTGAGACTCCAGCCGATCCCGATCCCGCACGCCTTCTCACAGTTCGAGCGTGTCGTCGATACGACCGGAGCCCGGAGTCTGTCGTCGAGGCGGATCGGCCACTCCCTGCTGGGAGGTATGTCATGTCAACGGTGTCCCTCGCACATAGCCATATTGCGAATGAGATGCCCGGCCGCCGCTCGCGCTGCACGCCCAATGGGAACGGACGGCGGACCGCTGGGACCGGATCCACCGATTGCCTCATCATCGCGGTCACGGGCGAACTCGACATGAACGGGTTGCCCGCGTTCCGGACCGCGCTGTCCGTCGCCGTCGATGCCGCGCCGCCCACGGTGATCGTGGATCTGCGGCATACTCGATTTCTGAGCGTGCGCAATGCGGTCGTGCTCCTCGATGCCGTTCAGTGCGCTACCCGGCGTGGTGTCGGCATTCTCGTACCGAACGCGCCGCCCGCCGTCGAACGAGTACTCGACGTGACCGGGGTACGGACCCTGGTCCATCGGGAGCCGGACCCGTCGAGCACCTGATCGGCACATCCGGCGCGGGCCTGCTGTGGAGCGTGCACGAGCGAATACCCGATCGATGAGTTCCGGCGGTTTCCCGACCGCTTCGCGGGGTACGCGATGAACGAAAACGGGGACCGATCGCAAAACGGGATTGATTCGATTGGGTGGTGACCGATGAGTGAATCGCCACAGGGTGACGGGATCGGCGACGGCCGAGCGCCGAGCCCGGTATTCACCGACCAGCAGAACAACGGTAAGGCGCACCGGTTCATCGACTCCGCGGCGCTGGAGTCGCCCGCGCCGACCGGTCCGGTGGCGCTGCGGATCCCGGCCGACGCCGGGCAACTGGCGATGCTGCGCGCGCTCGCCGAAACCATCATGCTCACAGCCGATTTCACGATCGACGTGGTGACCGATGTACGGGTCGCACTGGACGAGGTGGCGACGACGTTGATCGCGGCCGCCGTGCCGGCCGCCTCGATCGAGTGCGAATTCCGGTTCGACGAACAGCGGGTCCGGGTGCGCGTGGGCGCGGTGACCGGGAGCGATGCCGGATTGATCGAGCACAGCTTCGGCTGGCATTTCGTGGAAACACTGACCGATTCGATCGCGGTGAGCAGTGCGGAATTCGATGTGGTGCAGTGCGGGTACCCGGTCGTCGTGGAGCTCACCCGGCTCCGTGGGGACACTCTCCCCGGCTGACCGGGGCAGGAATTCGTTCGGTGTCCCAGCGTCACGATTCGACGATCTCGGATGACGAAGGGGCAGCCGGGCAGTCCAGCGCGCCGACCGACAACGGTTTCAGCGCGGGGGATGGCGGTGATCGGCACGACGGCCTTCGCCGGCGGCGGACTGCGGGCGTGACACACCCGATCGGTTCGCGGACGTCTTCGCGGAACTGCTTGCCCGGCAACGGATCTGGCGGCGCATCACCCACGCCGGCCCGACCACGGGCCGCCACGGTCCGGTATCCCCGATCCGGCGCAGACCGGGCTGTGGCACTCGGGTCGCGCGGTTCGCTGCCGCGCGGCCCTTCCTCGGGACTGGCCGTTGGGGTCAGCTGGATGCGCGGGAGCGGGTGGCGGGCACGGGCGGGGCCGGATGGAGCTCGTAGACCGCGTACGCGGTGCCCAGCACGGGCTGGGCCACATTGCGGACCGGTATCCCACCGGGCGTCTCGCCGTGCTCGGTGCCCGCGTGGGCGTGGCCGTGCAGGGCGAGGTCGGCGCCGGCCGTGTCCATGGCCTCACCGAGCAGGTAGGAACCGAGGAAGGGATAGATCTCGCGGGGCTCGCCGGCGAGGGTGGCCTCGATGGGTGAGTAGTGGGTCAGGGCGATGCGGATATCGGTATCGAGCGCACTCAGCGCCGTGTGCAGTGCGTTGGCGAGATCAACGGTGTGCGAGGCGAATTCCCGCATCAGGGGTTCGCCGAAGACGCTCGCGCACCGGCCCGCGAAGCCGCCGCCGAAGCCTTTCGTACCGGCGATGCCGAGCACTGTCCCGTCGATGCTGAAAGCGACGCCGGTGCCCTCGAGCACCACGATTCCGGCATCCGCGAGGACGGCGGCGACCTCCTCCGCCGCATCCCCGTGATAATCGTGGTTGCCGAGTACCGCCGCAACCGGGATGCCGAGCCCGGAGAACTCGCGCGCGGCGACCTGGGCCTCGGCCACGGTGCCGCACTTCGTCAGATCCCCGGCGAGGAGCAGGACATCCGCGTGCCGGTGCAGGTCCTCGAGCGCGGGACGGTACAGGCCCTGGGAATCGGTGCCAATGTGTACATCGCCAACGGCCGCTATCCGCATGTGCCACTGTCCTTTCCCGGGTCAGGTCCCGAGCGTTTCGATGGTCCCGGGCGTCCTCGGCGGGGTCACGCGGACCTCGTTGCGGATTCGGGATTCGGGAAGTTGTTCGCGTACAACGAGTTCCACCTGCCGCCGGCGCTCCTCGGTGGCCACCGCGCCGGTCAGCACCACGATGCCGGCCTGGAGCCGCACCTGGACGCCGAGTTCGGAGGTCCGGGGATCCTCGGCCAGCGCTCGATGCACGTGCGCCGTGTCATATTGCGGGAATTCGCTCATGACGGCACTCCGATCACCTCGAGGTCGGCCAGCAGGCCGAGGAATGCGCGGGCGTAGGGCGAGTGCCGGGTCTGTATGCGCACCTCGGTCCAGTCGACCTGCTCACGCAGGTCCCGGGCGATCCGGAGCAGCGGCGCCAGATCCAGCCGGTGCGCGTCGAACACCAGCATCTTGTCGATCATCAGATCGGTGCCGCTGATGACCGGCGCCACCGCGGACCCGACGCGCATGACCTCGGCGCGATCCAACATCTCGTCGGTGACCTCGCGATCGCTGGGGCGGTAGATCAGGTCGATCAGGACGTCCCCGTCGTATGCCTTGGTGAGCCAGTCCTCCGGGGCGTCGGCGACGCGCAAACCGCCCGCGACCAGGGCGCTGCGGGCCCGCGAGACATCGGCGGGCTTGATGAACAGGTCCACATCGTGTTCGGATGCCGGACCGCCGCGGGCGTACGCCGCGCAGCCACCGGCCACCGCGAATCGGATATCGGTCTGCGCGAGCGTGTTCACCGCCCTGGTCAGCGCGTGCAGCAGTTTGTCGACGGAGGTCGCCATAGTGGCGCGATACCCACTGCGGCCTCGATCAATCACTGCTCGACCGCCGATTCCTCGGCGGTGCGGTCGGTCGGGCCGAAGCCGTTTCACCGTTCGCCGCAGTCAGCACGCCGATCACCGCCCCGTCGCGCCATACGGGCTCGCACAGTAGCGACCGGCCCCGGACGGCCCGACCATCGGTTGCCCTGTCCCCTGGACTCGAAACAATGTGGCCGACAGCCCGTTTCGGCTCGGAACCCTCGGGTAGGTCCCGAATGTCCCTGCAATCAGACAGACGGAGGTACATCCCATGTCCGAGCACGAGAAGAGCGGAGCCCGGGAAGGCGTCGAAGGCGTGGTCGAGGGCGTCAAGGGCGCGGCCAAGGAGGCCGCGGGCAAGGTTTTCGGCAACGAGGGGCTGCGCGAGGAGGGCCGCGCTCAGCAGGACAAGGCCCAAGCCCAGCGCGACGCCGCCAAGCGGGAGGCCCAGGCCGAGAAGGACCGTGCCCTGGCCCAGGCCCAGGAAGCGCGTCAGCGGGCGCAGCAGAATCGGTGACGGATCGTGGCCGATCCCAACTGCTTTCTCAGGTAGGCAGGTTGACGGGGTGCCGGTGGCAACCCTCCAGGGTGGCATTCGCCAACTCGGTGACGACATCGCCGACGTCTCGACGTATCCGGAAGGCCCCGAGTTGGCGACGCGCGCCATTGCCGCGGGCGAGAACGGTCCGGAGGGTGCTGGTGACGAAGTCGCGGTCACCCAACTCCTCGAGTGCCGGCCCGACGTGATCGACGAGTTCGGCGAGTAGCGCGCGAACGGGCATGACACTGCCGTTCATAGGGTAGACACCGTTGCCGTCGATGCCGGTACGAGCAGCCTTCCAGTACGCCGCGCGCAGCAATTCATGCCGGACCGGGGGTGCGATGATCCCTTGCTCCAATGAATTTCGCGCGGTCATTACGGTGGCTCGCACCAGGGTGGCGAGCAGCGCGGTCTCCTCGACCGTGGCAGGGATGTCACTGACCCGGATCTCGACGGTCGGATAGTTCAAGGACGGACGGACGTCCCAATACACCATCGTCTCGTCGAGAATGGAGCCGCTCGAGATCATCATGGCGACCAGGGCGTCGTAATCCTCCGTCGACGCGAAATAGGGTGGAGGCCCGGCGCTGGGCCAGCGTTGCCACAGAATGTTTCGCCAACTGGCGAACCCGCTGTCGACGCTGCGGTAGATCGCGGAATTCGCGGTCAGTGCCAGGAACAGCGGCAACCAGGGGCGCACGAAATTGCTGACCTGGAGGGCTGTTTCGCGATCCGGAACCGCGACGTGGACATGGCAGCCGCAGAGCCCCTGCTCATGGGCGAGCAGGCCGAAATTTTGCTCGATGCGCCGGTAGCGGGGTGTGTCGGTGAACGGGAACTGGTGCGGAACGGTCGGCGGAATGGCCACCGCGAGCAAGCGAGCGCCGTTCTGCTCGGCGCAGGATGTCACACCGAGACGTAACGCGCGCAATTCCTGCATCAACTCGGCAGTGCTGGTGTGCACGCGGGTATTGGTCTCCACCTGGCATCGGGTGAGTTCCAGCTTCAGGTCGATCCCGCTCTCGGCGGCGGTCCGTGCCACCTCTGCGTTGTTCGCGGCGGGCGCACCCGTCACAGGGTCCGCAAGCAGGAATTCTTCCTCAACGCCGACGGTCGACAGTGCCGCGTCCATTGCCATGAGGTTACTCGCGGGTCCCGTGTTGCTCGTCCGGAACACCATGGAACGGCCCTGTTGGGCCGGTACTTGACGGGGCATCCGGTCGTCGAGAGAGCAGAAAATATCGCGACTGCCCGAATCTGGACGACGTGCTGGTCGTGGGTGATCAAATGCTCGACGAAGCAGGGCGGGTGGTCGGAACTGCCGGGTGCTACATGGACATGACCGAGACGCTCGCCGAGCACGGCCAGGAGACTCTCGACGACCGGCTGCTGGAATTGTACGCCGCGCGAGCGGTGGTCGAGCAGGCCAAGGGCGCGCTCATGCTCGTCTACGGCATCAGTCCGGATCAGGCGTTTCGCATTCTGATCTGGCGGTCTCAGAAAACCAACATGAAATTGCCGCCTGCTCGCGACCCAGCTGGTCGCGGATCCGCCTTCGATCGCCGATTCGAGTGCCGGGCTGCGGACGAGGTTCGACCATCTGCTGCTGACACTCCACGAACGTGTTCGATCCACGCCATTCGTCGAAGGCTGGTATCCCCTGACCTGCAAGCGAACTCGAAGAGGTCAGGGGATGTCGGGTGTTGCGCTGAGGTGGGCGATCACCGGCCGCATGTGTTCGTCTGTCTTTACGAAATGTCCTGCGGCGAACGGTGGATCACCAATAGTGGGAGCGTCCGCCGATCGGGCGGCCGACCATGCCGAGCAGCCAGGCCGCTGCGCCGACGAGCATCAGGATGACGCCGATGGTCGTCAGGATCGAGAGGCCGAAAACAATTCCCACGATCAGAAGAATGAGGCCCAGGATGATCATGATTATTCCTTTGTCGGGCGATTGATACATTCATGCTGTTCCCGGCGGACGGGCGCTCAAACTCGGGTTACCGAAATTTTGCTGAGCGGCGAAATATCTGCTGCCGCAGCGCTTGATCCCGGTGGTCGCGGGTAATCGGGTCTAATGAGAGGCGGCCGGAATGAAACCGCTACCGAGCAGCTGGATCGGAACTGGAACAGCCTGATGCAGGAGTTGCGGGTGGTGCAGACGGGTGTGCAGTTGCTGACCGGATTCCTGCTGACGATCCCGTTCCAGAATCGGTTCGGAACGCTGTCCGAGCCATTGCGTGTGCTGTATCTGGTGATCGTCGCCGCTTCGATCGGTGCCACCATCTGCCTGGTGGCGCCGGTCGCTGCGCATCGAATGTTGTTCCGGCGGCATCGGATCGAGAACGTCGTGAATGCCGCTCACCGTTACGCCATCGTGGGGCTGGGACTATTCGGTATCGCACTCACCGGGGTGGCCGTGCTCATTTTCGACACCGTCGGCGGGACCTGGGCGGGGATTGTGGCAGGAATCGTATTCGGCTCGCTGTTCGCGGCGATATGGGTGGTGCACCCCTGGCATCAGCACCGTGGCAAAAGCGCCTGACCTGGTAATTTGCGGCCAATTGCGAAGAAGGCGTTCAATGGTGCGTGGACTGGGTACCCCTTCTTCATGCAGTTCAGCCGAATATGGGGTGATTCCGATGACGGGTGACAGCTACGACGATATCGAGCCGCTGCTCAAACAACTGACCGTCGCCGTCGAAACCGATGCTCCCGAGCGAAATGCTTTGCGAGAGGAAGCGATAGATCGCTGCCTGCCGCTGGCCGATCACATCGCACGCAAGTTTTCCGGCCGCGGCGAAGCATTCGAAGACCTGCTCCAGGTCGCACGGCTCGGGCTGATCCAATCCATCGATCGTTTCGATGTGTATCGCGGCTCCCGCTTCCTGTCCTTCGCGGTCCCGACCATCATGGGTGAGGTCCGCCGCTACTTCCGTGACAGCACCTGGGCCGTGCGGGTGCCGCGGCGAATCAAGGAGACCCAGATCCGGCTCGGTACCGCCATCGAGACCTTGGCGCAGCGCCTGGGCCGGATGCCGAAGGCCCGCGAACTGGCCGCCGAGCTGGAGGTCGATCCGGAAGAGCTGACCCAGGCGCTGCTGGCGTCCAACGCCTACCAGAGCGCCTCATTGGAAGCGGCCTGCCCGGATGACGGGGAGAACACTCCGCTGGCGATGCTGGACGCGCTGGGGGCCGAAGAGACCGGCTACGAACACGTGGACCAGCTCCTCGCGGTCCGTCCGCTCATCGCCGAGCTGCCGGATCGCGAGCGCCGGGTTCTGGTGATGCGATTCTTCGACTCGATGACCCAGAATCAGATAGCCGCACGCCTCGGCGTCTCGCAGATGCAGGTATCGCGCATTCTGACCAAGACGCTCGGGCAGCTCCGCGACGAATCCCTCGCGAACTGAGATCCCTCAGAAGCCGACCAATCCCGAAGCCAGGTCCGGGAATTGGATCGCCTGCACGGCCGCGTCGTGGACGTCCGGGCAGGTGGCGATGGTGGTCTGGTCGATGACCGAGCGATTGCGCATCACCGCGAAATTCACGCCGTTGTTGCGCAACGCCCAATCCTGAACGGTGGCATTGAATTTCAGCCGTGCCTCGGTGGGGCCGTCGGCGCGCCACTTGTCGACCTCGGATCGGATCATGTCGCAGAGTTGCTTCGCGGCATCCGCGGTGATGGTGGGCCCACCGGACGACTGCCCGGAGGGCTGCGTTCCCGGAACGCCCGGTGCGGTGCTGTTCGCGCAGCCGGCGGCGACGGCGACCGCCGTCGCCGCCGCGCACAGCCACAAACCCGTTCGGGCCGTTCGGGATACGACGTGCTGAGACGTCATGTTGTCGGCTCCCGTCATCGTGTCCGGCCGGCGGCGTCGCGAGCCGCGTCCGCCGCCCGCTCGCCGCGTTCCCGCGCGGCCCGTGCGAGCCGCCCGCCGCGCTCGCGCGCGGTGGTGGCCAGCTGCGTACCCTGCTCCCGCGCTGTTCCGGCGAGCTGTGCCCCGTGCTCCCGTACGGTCTCCGCGAGCGGCCCGCCGTGTTCCCGTGCGCTCTCGGCGAGGTGGCCGCCGTGCTCACGCGCCGCCTCGAGGAGTTGGCCGCCGCGATCGGAGGCGGTCCTGCCCCACTGGGCGCCGACATCACGGGTGGTCTCCGCGAGCTGTTCGCCGCGGTGCTGTGCGGCCTCGGCGAGGCGCTCACCCCGATCGCGCACTGCCGCAACGAGTTCGGGACCATGCTCGCGGGCGGACTCGGCGAGGCGTTCGCCCTGCTCCCGGAGCGTCGCGGCCAGTTCCGGTCCGTGTTCCTTCGCGGCATCGGCGAACTGGGCGACGCGATCATGGGCCGGGCCGGTTTCCGAGTGGAGCTTGTCGAGAGCGCGACGGCCGCGCCAGCCGAGCGAGGGCTTGCCCCGCCGATCGGTGGAGGCGATGAGCAGGCCGCCCAGCAGGCTCACATCCTTCAGCAGCGCAGTGCGTTTCGCCGCACGCCGCTCCGGGTCCTCCTCGGTCCAGTATCCCGGTTCGGACAGCGCCGCGGGGACCACGGTCGCGGCGAGCACCGCGGTGGACAGCCGCGGCAGCTTCCCGAGCGCCAGCAGCACACCGCCGCCGATGCGGACCGCCGCATTGATCCGGACCACACGCCCCGGATCGTCGGGCAGGTACTTCGCCAGCTGTGGCGGGAGCTTCTGTTCGCCCTTCTGCACCGCGGCGTTCGCGGTCTTGACCCGGGGATCCGGATTGGTGAGAGTGTCGATTCCGTCGACGACGAAGACGGTCGCGAGCATGGGGTGGGCAATTCGCCGCAGCATGGTGGACTCCTTTCCGGAAGACTTGCCTTACATGGGCTCGACGTTGTCGCTGTTCCCGGAACTCCTCCCTTCCATGTCGGTCATGCGCGTTGCGCCAGGCGGGGTATCAGGCCGCCGGCCAGGATGTCCTGTACCTGTCGTGGCGAAAGACGATGCCGGACGGTGAAAGTCGTTTCCTTGCTCATGTTGAGCACCTGCAATGTCGTCCTGTGTGCGATCTCGCCCGGATCGTCGATGCGCAGGAAGTCGTCACGGTCGATGCCGTCGTAGTCGGCGGGATCGACGAATTCGAGTGCCAGGACACCGAAGTTGGCCAGGTTCTGCCAGTGGATGCGGGCGAAGGATTTGGCGATGACCGCTCGCAGCCCGAGGTAGCGAGGGGTGATCGCGGCGTGCTCGCGCGAGGAGCCCTGACCGTAGTTCTCGCCGCCGACGATCAGATGGCCGGATTCGGAAACCCGTTGTGCCCGTTCCGGATAGGTCTCGTCGATCTGGGTGAAGGTGAACATCGCCAGCTTGGGGATGTTGGATCGGAAGGGCAGGGCCCGTGCTCCGGCGGGGGAGATCTCGTCCGTCGAGATATTGTCGCCGACCTTCAGCAGCACCGGCGCCTCGATCCGTTCGGGCAGCGGGGCCAGGGGCGGCAGGCTGGAGATATTGGGCCCTTTCACCGGCCGCACCTGCCGGGCCTGTTCCGGATCCAGTGGGGCGACCAGCATCATGGTGTTGATCGCGGCGCGTGCGGGCAGGTCGAGCTTCGGATAGTCCATGCGCACGGTGCGCGCCCACTCCCGTGGATCGGTGATCACGCCGGTGAGCGCCGACGCCGCGGCGGTTTCCGGCGAGCACAACCAGACCGAGTCCTCCTTGGTGCCCGAGCGCCCGGGGAAGTTGCGCGGCATGGTGCGCAGCGAGTTGCGACCTACGGCCGGCGCCTGGCCCATGCCGATGCAGCCCAGGCATCCGGCCTGGTGGATGCGGGCCCCGGCGGCCACCAGGTCGGTGACGGCCCCCATCGCGGTCAGATCGGTGAGGATCTCCCGCGAGGTGGGGTTCACGTCGAAACTGACCTGTGGCACGGTCTGCCGACCGGCCACCATGGCCGCCACGATCGCGAAATCGCGCAGGCCGGGATTGGCGCTGGAGCCGATCACCGCCTGCGCGATATCGGTGCCCGCGACCTCGCGCACCCGCACCACGTTGCCGGGCGAGGACGGCTTCGCGATGAGGGGCTCGACGGTGGACAGGTCGATCGCGTCCTCGAGGTCGTAACCGGCGTCGGCATCCGCGGCCAGCTCGACCCAATCGTTCTCGCGTCCCTCCTCGCGGAGGAAGGCCTGCACGGCCGCGTCGCTCGGGAATACCGTTGTGGTGGCCCCGAGTTCGGCGCCCATGTTCGCGATCACATGGCGATCCATCGCCGACAGACTCGACAGGCCCGGGCCGTGATACTCGATGATGCGGTTGATCCCGCCGCTCACGCCGTGGCGGCGCAGCATCTCGAGAATCACATCCTTGGCCGAACACCACTGCGGCAGTTCGCCTTCCAGCCGGACACCCCACACCTCGGGCATCCTCAGGTGCAGCGGCCGACCCGAAATCGCCAGCGCCACTTCCAATCCGCCTACCCCGATGGCCAGCATGCCCAGCGCACCGGCCGCCGGAGTGTGCGAATCCGAACCCGCGAGCGTCTTGCCCGGTATACCGAACCGCTGCATGTGCGTCGGGTGCGATACACCGTTGCCCGCTTTGGAGAACCACAGGCCGAAGTGCTGGGCGGCCGTCCGGAGATACTCGTGGTCCTCGGCGTTCTTCTCATCGGTCTGCAGCAGATTGTGGTCGACGTACTGAACGCTGACCTCGGTGCGCGCCCGCTCGAGGTTCAAGGCCTCGAGTTCCTGCATCACCAAGGTGCCGGTGGCGTCCTGGGTCAGCGTCTGGTCGATCCTGATCGCGATCTCCGCGCCCGGCGTCATCGCACCGGACACCAGGTGCGACTCGATCAGTTTTCGAGCCAGATTCGCCGACATGGTCGTGGACGGGTCTAGGAGGTGGCGGCCTGCGGTCCGACCACGAAGGTGGCATTACCCTTCGCGTCGAGGCCGGCGTCGAGAATCTTGTCGTCGAAGAATTCGGCGGCCTTGCGGTCCATGAAGACGCGGGCTCCCTCGGCGGTCAGCACCTCGTCGTCCTGCGACGGCTCGGCGGCGACGGCCAGGTGGAAGCTCTGGGCGTCATCGGGGGTGGAGATCCGCAGTCCGGCGTCCTGCGGCGCGCCGTCTCCGGAGGTGATATCGCGAACTGCCTCGACGGCAGTGGGGGTGAGCATCAGCATGGTTTTCGCCTTTCCGCTGTCGTGAGCGCCGGCCGGACTGCCGGCAGTCGGTCGAGTAACCGGGAGAATCACCGCGAAACATCTCGCGCCGGGGAAATCGTGTTTGTTCGGGGTTGCCGCGGGTACGGCACCGGTATGGACCACGACGACCGGGACACCGGGACCCGCCTGGGGCTGCCGGGTGCGATCAGCGCGGTGTTGTTCGACATGGACGGCGTGCTGACCGACTCCGCCGGGGTGCACGAGCAGGCGTGGAAGAGCGCTTTCGACGACTTTCTGCACCAGCGCTGCGGCGCTGGATTCCAGCCCTTCTCGGAGCGGGACTACGAACTGTACGTGGATGGGAGACCTCGGTTGGACGGGGTACGCGAATTCCTGAAGTCGCGGGACATCGAGCTGCCCGAGGGCTCCGACGAAGACGGTCCCGACGCGCAGACCGTGCATGGTATCGGTGAGAAGAAGAACGAGCTCGTGCACACGCTGATCGAACGAGAAGGCGTGCACGCCTTCCCCGGGTCGGTGAACTATCTTACCGCTGTGCAGCAGGCCGGACTGCGCATCGGCATTGTTTCCTCGTCGGCGAACGCCGCTGCGGTGCTGGCCGCCACCGGCCTGGATCGCTATGCCGAGATCCGCATCGACGGGAACACGTTCGAGGAGCGTGAGCTGCCCGGCAAGCCCGCACCCGATGGATTCCTGGCGGGCGCGGACGCCCTGGGCGTCGATCCCCGGCGCTCGGCGGTATTCGAGGACGCGGTCGCCGGAGTGGAGGCCGGGCGCGCGGGCGCGTTCGGATTCGTCGTCGGCGTCGACCGCACCGGCGACCCGGACCATACCGATCAGCTGTACCGGGCCGGAGCCGACGTCGTCGTCCACGACCTGGCCGACTTGCAGGAATCCTCATGAGCGATGCGAGATTCGAGGTAGCGCCCTGGGAGTTGCGTTGGTGCGGGCTCGATCTCGATGCGCTGCAGCGCACCGAATCGATCTTCGCGCTGTCCAACGGGCACATCGGCCTGCGTGGCACCCTCGACGAGGGCGAACCGGTCGGCAAACCGGGCACCTACCTCAACGGCTTCTACGAATCCCGGAAGATGCCGTACGCCGAAGCCGGATACGGCTATCCGGCGGAGGGCCAGACGGTCGTCAATGTGACCGACGGCAAGATCATCCGATTGCTCGTCGAGGATGAGCCGATGGATCTGCGCTACGGCAATACGGTCGAGCACGAGCGCGTCATGGACTTCCGGTCCGGCACCCTGCGCCGCTCCACCGTGTGGACGTCGCCGACCGGCCGAAACGTGCGGATCAGCTCGGAGCGCCTGGTGTCGTTCACCGAGCGGGCGGTGGCGGCGATCCGCTACGAGGTCGAGCCGCTCGATGGTGATCTCGAGGTGGTCGTGCAGTCGGATCTGCTCGCCAATGAACCGATGCCGGCGATACCGGACGATCCCCGCTTGGCCGCGGCGCTCGATCACCCGCTCGTGGGGGAGTGCGCCGTGGCGCGCGACCTCTTCGCGGTGCTGGTCCATCACACCCGGCGGTCGCAGCTGCGTATGGCGGCCGCGATGGACCACGAGTTCGATGTCAGGGTGGCCACCCGCTGCGATGTGCACGCCGAGGACGACCTCGCCCGGATGACGATCGCCGCGGGCGTGCCCGCGGGGGATCGCCTGTGCCTCACCAAGTTTCTGGCTTACGGGTGGTCGGCGCGGCGCTCGGCGTCCGCGCTGCGGGCCCAGGTGGAGGCCGCGCTCGCGGCCGGGCTGCAGATCGGCTGGCACCAGCTGCTCGACCGTCAGCGCGAATACCTCGACGACTTCTGGGCGCAGGCCGACATCGAAGTGGACGGCCCTCCCGAACTGCAGCAGGCGGTGCGATTCGCGTTGTTCCATGTGCTGCAGGCGGGTGCGCGCGGTGAGGCGCGGGCGATTCCCGCGAAGGGCCTCACCGGTCCCGGGTACGACGGTCACGCATTCTGGGACACCGAAACCTTTGTGCTGCCGGTGCTCACGTACACCATGCCGATGGCGGCGGGTGACGCGCTGCGCTGGCGGCATTCGATCCTCGGGCAGGCGCGGCAGCGGGCCCGGGAGCTGGGGCAGGCCGGGGCGATGTTCCCGTGGCGGTCGATCAACGGTGAGGAGGCGTCCGGGTACTGGCCGACCGCCACCGCGGCCGTGCACGTGAATGCCGATATCGCCGACGCGACCGCCCGCTACCTGGCCGCGACCGGCGACGAGCAGTTCGAGACCGAATGCGGTGTCGAGCTGCTGGTCGAGACGGCACGGCTGTGGGTGAGCCTGGGCCACGAGGACTCGGCCGGGGACTTCCGCATCGACGGCGTGACCGGTCCCGACGAGTACTCCGCCCTGGCCGACAACAACGTCTACACCAATCTGATGGCGGCCCGGAACCTGCGCGAGGCCGCCGAATCCTGTACGCGGCGGCCCGATCTGGCCGAACGACTCGGTGCGGAGCCCGCGGAACGCACCCGCTGGCGGCACTGTGCCGACTCCATGTATCTGCCCTACAACGACGAACTCGGGGTGCACGAGCAGTCCGAAGGGTTCACCCGGTACGCCCCGTGGGATTTCGCCGCCACTCCGCCGGAGAACTATCCACTGCTGCTGCACTACCCGTATTTCGATCTGTATCGCCAGCAGGTGGTCAAACAGGCCGACCTCGTACTGGCAATGTACCTGTGCCCCAACGCCTTCAGCAGTGAGCAGAAGCTTCGCAACTTCGAGTACTACGACCCGCTGACCGTCCGCGATTCCTCACTGTCGGCGTGCGTCCAAGCCGTCCTCGCCGCCGAGGTCGGTCACCTCGCGCTCGCCTACGACTATTTCCGCGAGGCCGCGTTCACCGACCTGCACGACCTGCACCACGACGTCGCCGCGGGCATCCACATCGCCTCGCTCGCGGGCACCTGGATCGGCTGTGTCGGCGGCTTCGGCGGCATGCGCGACCACGACGGCGACCTCGGCTTCGCCCCGCGCCTTCCGGAGCAGCTGCACCGGCTGTGCTTCCGAATCCTGTGGCACGGCAGCCGGATATCCGTCGACATCACCGCCGAATCGACCACCTATCGACTCGAATCCGGCGACAGCGTCACCCTGACCCACCACGGCCGGCGCATCACCCTGACCGACAGCCCGCTAGAGCTGCCCAACCCGACCGCAGCCGCGGGCGCAGCTGCGGAATAGGTTCCGATGGCCCGGGCTCCGGAAGCGGATCCGGCGGCGCCGGAATCGGTGGTCCGGGTGCAGGGAAGGGCACGGGTGGCGCGGGTTCCGGGATGGGTTGCCCCGGCTCCACCGGCGGGATCGGTTCCGACGGCCGTATCGGCGGAACCGGGACGGCGTTCGGTCCGGCACGGAGATCGAGATGTACAAGTTCCATACCGCCCGCTTACCCGGCACGGGCGAGGGTAAGCGGCACGCGGGGAGTCGAAACGAACACTCGGCGGAAGGGAACCACTTCCGCCGCGCCCAGACCGAGAGCCGCACGGGCGGCGAGCTGGGCAAACAACTGCCGGCCACCCGCCCGCAGGGTTCGGACATCCCCGATCGCGCCGGAGCACCGGGCCGAGCGGTGAACCGCCGGTCCACTCCGGCCGCGCGATTGCCGAACGTGTCGATGCGGTGTCAGGGCTGGTTGCCGGGGATGAGGCCGGCGACCGCGCCGTAGCGGAGCGAAGGAGTGCCGGGCGTGGGTGGTCGGGCTGCGGTGGGGGCGAGAAGGAAGCCGATGTGGTCGCCGAAATCGGCATGGTCGAGGATCTCACCGACAAACCAGCCGGCCGTGGCCGTCAGGATCGGATCGTCGCGGCTCGATGCTGACCTGTGTGGAGAAGCCCACGAGGCGGCCGGCGCGGTGTCCGTCGGCGAGGGTGGTGACTGTGGTCTCGGAGCGAGTTCAGCCTACATAGACCGACCGGTATGTAAGCCGCTAGCCCGGGACGAGTCACCGCAGCTGTGTCGGCAGACCGGCGTCGTAGATGGCGAGGATGTCGGTCGCCTGCCGCAGGGCATCGACGACGACCTCTGGCGGCGTGAGAAACAGGCGCGGGTAGTCGACCTCGCCGAGCTGGGGGTCGACCGGGAAGGCGAGTCGTTCTGTGCCGAGGGAGAATTCGGCGGCGATGTCCGCCCGGTTTCCGCGCGGGTCCTGACGATGCCAGGCGCCGTCGAGATGAACCGCCACGAGGCCGTGCAGGACGTGCCCGTCGCCGTGGGTGAGCCGCTGGTAGCACAGCGCGGTGGGGATGCCCTGCCCGCGCAGGATCGCGGCGAGCAGGTGGGACTTCGCGTAGCAGAGGCCGACACGCTGATCGAGCACTTCCGAGGCGCGCAGGGTCACACGGGAGTCCCGCGCGTCGTAGGAGTGCGCGACCTCATCCCGTACCCACTCGAATGCCCTTCGGGCGCAGTCGATATCGCTGTCGGACTGCGATCGGATCTCGCGGGCGAGTGCCCGGACCGCCGGGTGATCGACCTCGATGATCGGATCGCCGGCGAGATAGGCCGAGGGGCTGTGCGTCGACACGGGTGCGAAGGACACCGGTACACCCTAGTGCTGCGGTCGGCTAACCACTCACCACCGAGTTGTCGGTCACCGACACCACGGATTCGACGAACGGGAAGGACGCGACGTGCCCGGCAGCGTCCGCTGCGATACCGATCACCAGCGGGCCGGGATAGGCCCCGTACACGACCATCCCACCCAGCGCCCTGAGCAGTTCGTGGAATTTCGCGGCCTCCGCGGCGGTCGCGCTGCACGACTCGCTGAACCGCACTCGATAGACACCTTCGTCTTCCATGGCAGCCTCCTGAGCGGTGGTGGATTGACCGGGCGCTAGCAGTTTGCAGATGCGAGGTATTGCGAAGGATCACCAGATCCGGTGATCTGGCGGTGCGTTGCTTCCAGGGAGGTAGTCGGGGTCGGTATGAGGCGCACCGTCAACGGTGACGGTACCGCAACGACTAGGTAGGCGAGCAGAACGCGATCGCTGAGGCGGAGCGTCGGCCCGCTTTCGGGTGGCAGAGCGGATCACGGGCGGTCGCGGGATGGCTATAGGGTTGCCGGGTGGATGAAGCGATCCGGGGACTGCGGGCGGTGCGACATTTTCGGGCGGATCCCGTATCGATCCGCGTGGTCGAGCGCATCGTCGATGCGGCCCGCTGGACCGGCTCCGCGCGCAATCGGCAGCCCTGGCGTTTCATCGCCGTCACCGATTCGGCGGCGCGGGGTGAGCTGTCCCGGCTCGGCGGCTATGCCGTCCATCTCGCCGCCGCGCCCCTGGTGCTGGTCCTGGCCTCGCAGGACAACGGCTTCGCCGACACCGAGTTCGATATGGGCCGGCTGGCCCAGTCGCTGTGTCTGGCCGCCGCCGAACAGGGGCTCGGCAGTTGCCCGACCACGCTGTATCCCGCCGAGAATGTCTCGCGCGCAGCCGAATTGCTCGAGCTCGCGCCGGGATGGCTGCCTCGGCATGCCATCGCCCTCGGGTACCCGGATCCGTTGCCGGCGGGTGCGCCGAATGCGATTCCGAACGGCAGGCTCTCGGTCGGTGAGCTGCTGACCTGGAAGTAGCGGTCGATATCTGCACTCCGCCGCGCAGCCAGGAAGCAGGGCGGCGCGGCGATCGGGATGGTCAGGCTGCGGCGGCTAGTTCGGGGCGTTGGTCCGCGGTGGCCTGAGGGCGAGGCTCGATGTGCAGTTGAATTACCTGCTCCGGGTCGTGGCGAGGCCACATCCGGTGGGCGACCGTGATTCCCGCGGTGGCGAATACCGCTAGCGTCACCCAGGTGGTGGTGAATCCGGTTGTGGTGGTGAGCCATCCGGTGACCGGGTAGGTGAGCAGCCAGGCCAGGTGCGAGAGCGAGAACTGGGCGGCGAAGACGGCGGGGCGGTCGGCGGGTTGCGAGGAGCTGCGCAGCACCTGGCCGGTCGGGGTCAGGATCGCGGCGGTGCCCGCGCCGACGGTCGCCCACACCGCGATGGCCGCGCCCCACCGCCAGTCACCCGAGCCGGCGAGCGACAGGGCGATGGCCGCGCCGAGACCGGCCAGCAGGATGGCCGCGCCGGTGAGCATGACCGGGCGAGCGCCGATGCGGTCGAGCACCCGGGGGAGTGACAGGGCCACAAGCATGATGCCGAATCCATTGGCCGCCAGCAGCATTGCCACTCCGGTCTGAGTGCCGCCGAGGGTGTCGCGGACATAGTTGACCGTGTTGACCATGATGATCGAGCCCGCGGCGGCCACCACCAGGTTCAGGCCGAGCAGCCCGCGCAGGCGCGGCGTCGCGGCGAAGATCCGCAGGCCCACCGTGATCCGCTCCCGGAACGAGTCTCCGCCGGTGGCGGTCGCGTTCGGGATCCGGGTCGCGATGACCAGTACGGCCGAGACGGCGAATCCGATGGCGGTGCCGACGAACAGCCAGTGGAAGCTCATGATCGTCAGCGCCGCGGCGGCGAGCATCGGGCTGAGCAGGGTCTCCATGGTGGCGGCCAGCTGCGCGGCCGAGAGCGCCCGGGTGTATTCCCGCTCATCGGGCAGGATGTCGGGGATGACCGCCTGATAGGTGGGTGTGTATGCGGCGGAAGCGGTTTGGAGGACCGCGATGAGCACGTAGATCTGCCAGATCTGGTCGATGAACGGCAGTGCCAGGACGATGGCGGCGCGGGTGAGGTGCAGGGCCGTCAGGAAGGCCCGGCGGGGAAAGCGATCGGCGTACGCGGCCACGATCGGCGCGACCGTGACGTAGACGAGCATCTTGATGGTGAGCGCGGTGCCGAGGACCGCGGCGGCAGCACCGCCGGCGAGGTCGTAGACGAGCAATCCCAGTGCGACGGTGGTCAATCCGGTACCGAAGAGCCCGGAGACCTGGGCGGTGAACAGTCGCAGATAGTCGCGGTTGCGGAGGAGCGAGGTGAGCATGGGAGCGGAACGCATCGGAATCACTTCCTGGAGACGGGCTGGGGCGGGTCGCGGGGGCGGGGACAGTCGCATTCGCACATCTCATGGCTCCTCGGTGGGTGGTTCGACATGGGAGAAGTTAATACCCCTATGGGGTATGTGCAAGTATGCGTGCTGTGATGCGGGCCACCGCGCGTCAGGTGCGTGGCAGATACCCCCAGGGGGTGGCGGGTCGAGTCGGGCTATGCTGGCTGACGTGGCTGATCAGCGCGTTGCGCCGCGAGTGACCGGATACGTCCGGCTGCTCGGAGTGCTGGCGCTCCTGCTCGGGATCGCCGCCATGCATGCGGGTGTGTTCTCGGCACACCACAACGCGCCGGGTTCCGAGATGTCCTCGGCGACGATGGCAATGCCCTCCGCCCCGCAGCCGGGACGCGACGCGGGAATGCACGGCGACAAGCCCGGCGGGCACGGGATCACCCACGCCTGCGAATTCTTCGTCCTCTCCGCGGTGACGGTCGTGATCGGCCTTGTGCTGCTGCACTGGGCCGGAGACCGGTCCCGTGACGCCCGCCCACCGAACTTCCCGACCCGGCGAATCCATCGAGCCCGTCCGCCGCCGTGGACGGTCCCCACCCTGGCCGAACTGTTGATTCTGCGGATCTGACAGGTCCGCCGCGCCCAGCGGTCGCGGCCGACTTCGTGATCCCGGCCGCCGCCGACCATGGCGCAGCGTGCCCCACATTCGACCAACCAGGGAGAAGTCATGTCCTCCAATCGATTTCCACTCGCGTCGCCGCTGAACCGGCGCGGATTCCTAGCGCTCGGAGCGGGTGCCGCGGCGGCCGCGACACTGGCCGCGTGCACGACGAACACGACAGCCGCACCCGCCCTCGTGCAGCCTGATTCCGAGGCGGTCCGGGCCGCGGAGGCCGGGCGTCGCACGGCCGGCGCCACCGTCCGCGACGTGACGCTGCGCGCTGAGGCGACCACCGTCGACCTCGGTGGCGTACAGGTGCCGACCTGGGCCTTCGGAGGCACGGTGCCCGGCCCGGAAATCCGCATCGCCAAAGGTGAGGTGGTGCGCGCCAACGTCATCAACGCGCTCCCGGCTCCGACCACGGTGCACTGGCACGGCATCGCCCTGCGCAACGATATGGACGGCGTCCCCGACGTCACCCAGGCGCCGATCGCGGCTGGAGGCAGTTTCGGTTACGAGTTCACCGCGCCGGACTCCGGCACCTACTTCTTCCACCCGCATGTCGGGGTGCAACTCGACCGGGGCATGTACGCGCCGCTCATCGTCGAGGATCCGGCCGACGGCCGCGACTACGACGCCGAAGCCGTTGTGGTGCTGGACGATTGGCTCGACGGCGTGAACGGGCGTGACCCGGACAAGGAGTTGCAGGCCCTGCGGGACAAGGGCATGGCGGGCATGGCCATGGGCGGGATGCCGGGCATGAACAACGGTGGCATGACCATGGGCTCGGGCGGAATGTCCACGCCCGCCGACCCGAACGCGCCGCTCGGCTCCGACGCCGGCGACGTCACCTACCCGTACTTCCTGATCAACGGCCGCCTGGGCAGCGACCCCGCCGTCGTCACCGCGCGACCGGGGCAGCGCATCCGGCTGCGGATCATCAATGCCGCCGCGGACACAGCGTTCCGGGTCGCCGTCGGCGGACATCAGTTGCGGGTCACCCACACCGACGGCTTCCCGGTGCAGCCGATCACCACCTCCAGCCTGCTCATCAGCATGGGCGAACGCTACGACGTCATCGTCGAACTGGCGGACGGCGTCTTCCCGCTGGTCGCCGCCGCGGAAGGCAAGACGGGCCGCGGCTTCGCGCTGATCCGCACCGGCGGCGGCACCCCACCCCCGGCCGACGTGCAACCGGCCGAACTCGCGGTGGCGCCGCTGACGGCCGATCGCCTCACCGCCGCGGAACCGGTTCGCCTGCAGGCGAAGCAGCCCGACCAGACCCTCGACGTCACCCTCGGCTCCGATATGAAGAAATACGTCTGGACCATCAACGGCAAGGCCTACCCCGACCACACCGCCCTGAATGTCTCCCAGGGGCAACGGATCCGCCTGCGCTTCCGCAACCAGTCCATGATGTACCACCCCATGCACCTGCACGGCCACACCTTCCAGCTCGTCAACCGAGCCGGATCGGGGCCGCGCAAGGACACCTCCATCGTGCTGCCCATGCAGACGGTCGAAGTCGACCTCGACGCCGACAACCCGGGCCAGTGGATGCTGCACTGCCACAACGCCTACCACGGAGAAGCGGGCATGATGAGCATCCTGTCCTACGTGCGCTGAGCCCGCCGCCCCGCCGCGGGTAGGTTCATCCGCATGGCCCGTACGACATCGTCCCAGCCCGAGGAAGCGGACACCGAGCCCGGCACTCCGGGGCCCGCGGGCTACCGGCGATCCACGGGTTCGGCCCGTGGTACGGCCCGGCGCGACGACCTGCTCGACCGGGTCACCGACGATCTCGCGGCCAACGGCCTGGTGGATTTCTCGCTGCGGCGGGCGGCGCGGGCGGCCGGCACCACCCACAAGGTGCTGCTCTACCACTTCGACGGCGTCGACGACCTGCTCGCACAGGCGATCGTGCGATTGCGGGACAGGCGGATCGGCGCCGCCTTCGCGATACTCGACCGGCAGCTACCGACGCTGTCGGCGCGGGTGCGGGCGCTGTGGCCGGTGCTCGTCGACGCGGAAACCGGGCTGCGAGTTCTCGATCAGGCCATCGGGCTGGCGATGTACGACCCGCAGCGGCACGCCGCACTGGGCCGGGAGGCCTCGAAACAGTATCTGCCGCTGTTGCTTTCGCTGTGCCCGGTGGCCTGGCCGGAGCGCCGGAAGCGGGAGGTGGCCGAGCTGATCCTGGCGGCCCTGCGTGGCTTCCTGATCGACTGGCTGACCAGCGGGGATACCGCCGGCGCCGAGGCCGGGCTCGAGGCGCTGTCCCGCGCCCTGGACCGGGAAGAAGCGGCCGTCGAATAGCTCTGTCCCGCACGGTATTACAGCGGGGGTCCTCGTCGTTGACATGAAGTGAACCAGGTGGTTCACTTCATGATGTCAAAGGACCCACCGAAAGGCCGGTGTGCGAATGTCCATCGAACGTAAGAAGCGTCGCTTCACCAGCGGCAGTGACGAATGCGTGGCCTGGCACTATCCAGGAGCCAACGGCGCCTGCGTGATCATGGCCGGAGCCATCGCGGTCACCAAGGAGCCCGGCACCGACCGTTTCGCCGAACGATTCCATCAGGCCGGATTCACCGTCCTCGCCTTCGACTATCGGCACCTCGGCGAAAGCGGCGGCATGCCCCGCCAGCTCGTCCGCATCCGCGAGCAACTCGACGACTGGCGGGCCGCCATCGAATTCGCCTCGGCCCTACCGGAAGTCGACCCCGCCAAGCTCGCCCTCTGGGGCCACTCGCTGTCCGGCGGCCACGTCCTGAACATCGCGGCGCATCACCCGGGCGTGGCGGCCGCGATCGCCCAATCCCCTCACGCCGACGGACCCGCGATCTCCCGCAATGCCTCTCGCCATCAGAAACCCCTCGCCCTGCTGCGCTTCGCCGGCCGCGCCCTCCTCGACATCGCCGCCGGCCTGGCCGGCAGGCCACCACTGCTGATTCCCCTGGTCGGCGCCCCGGGAACCGTCGCGGCCCTCACGACACCGGACGCCCCGGACATGCCGCATGCACTCGACCCCCACGGCAAATACCCGACCTGGCAACAATCCGTAGCCGCCCGCTCGGCCCTCCGCACCGCCCTCTACCGCCCCGGCCGCCACGCCTCCGACATCCACTGCCCGCTCCTGGTCATCGCCTGCAACCAGGACCAATCCGCCCTCGCCGGCCCCGCTCTCCGCGTCGCCGCCCAAGCCCCGACGTCAGAGCTCGTTCGCGTACCCGGCGGTCACTACGCAACGTACCTGGAAGCCCACGAAGAGACCGTCGAAGCAGAACTGTCCTTCCTGCACCGACATCTCCACACCCCCCGCCCGACCAACGACGTCACGGCCGGCCAGCCCGAAGCCGGTACCCGCCCTTGACCCGTATCGAATTTCACTGTCACCAAACCGATTTCACACAACAACCCGCTCCGAACGCTCCTCCCCGCCGAGCATGACCATCGCGCCGCGGCTCGCGCGGGCTCAAATCAGCGTCCAACTCTCAGCGAAGGCGGTCTACTGTGCACTCGGGAGGGATTGCGGCAGGCCGAATATGGGGAGGACAGTGCTTTCGAAGCGGGTCATGGCGCCGATTCGGTCGCCGGCGAGAGTGAGGACGAAGAGGCCGGATCCGTGGATGCCGATGGAGGGGTGTCGGTAGACCCCGAAGGCCGGCTGACCGTTGGCTCGCGTCGGCACCAGTTCGAATCTCTGTGCCGAGCCGAAAATGAGTGCGAAGAAGCGGGCCACGATGTCTCGGCCCTGGTATTCCAGCGGCATCGGTGGCATCGACATGAAGACGTCGTCGGTCAACAGAGCCACCAGCGCGGCGATGTCGGCAGATTCGTAGGCGCTGACGAATTTCGCCACGATCGCGTCCTCGGCCGGTGAGTCGCTGGCAGGCGGCTGCTCGCGGGCAGTGGTCACCGGCAATCGGCGCTGCATGCCTGCACGCGCGCGTTTGAGGGCGCTTTTGACCGATTCGACGGTCGTGTCCAGCATGTCGGCTACTTCGTTCGCGCGGAATCCGAGGACGTCGCGCAGGATGAGGACGGCGAGCTGGCGAGGTGGCAAGATCTGCAGGGCGGTCACAAAGGCCAGGGAAATGGATTCGGTTTGCTCGTAGCGCGCCTCCGGACCGAGCGGCACACTGATCGCACCGTCCAGAAGGGCGTCGGGATAGGGCTCGAGCCAGTGGATTTCGCCGAGTCCAGTGGGTTCCGGTAGTTCGATTCCCGGGATGTCCCACTGCTTTGCAGGACGCCGGCGAGCAGAGCGCAGCGCGTCGAGGCACCGGTTGGTGGCGATGCGGTAGAGCCAGGTGCGAAGTGAGGCGCGCCCGTCGAATCGTTCGAGACCTCGCCAAGCGGCGAGCATCGTGTCCTGGAGAGCGTCCTCGGCATCCTGAAACGATCCGAGCATCCGGTAGCAGTGCACCTGTAGCTCGCGACGGTGTGGCTCGGTCAGCGCTCGGAATGCCTCGCCGTCGCCGGCCTGCGCCCTCGACATCAGATCCGTTCGCGCCAACTCCACTCCCGCCACCTCATTCCTTGTGTGCAGTTCCATCCCGTATGGACGCCGGCCGAGGCGCGAACGGGGCGGCCGCGGAGCGCCCCTTTTCCGATGCCGGGGCGTCTTCACCAGTGATAGCCGACAACATTGTCAAAGGAGCACGGAAATGGGAAAGATCGTCATCAGCACCAATGCCACACTCGATGGAGTGGTCCAAGACCCGGACGGCCAGGAAGGCTTCAAGCTGGGCGGCTGGTTCCACCAGTTCGTGGGGGGTAAGGACCTCGAATACTGGGCCGCCAACGAGACGGAGGAACTGCTGGGTGCCGAGGCGCTACTGCTGGGCAGGCGGAGCGGTGAGTGGTTCGAGTCCCGGATGCGCGATGGCGCGGAGGTCCGCGTAAGCCGCGAGTGGGCGGACAGAATGAACAGCATCCCCAAGTACGTCGTGTCGTCGACTCTCGAACATCCTCAATGGAGCAACACCACGGTCCTCAACGGCGATGCGGCAAAAGAGATTTCGGAGCTGAAGCGGCAAGTGGACGGGCAAATCCTGGTCTACGGCAGCTATCAGCTCGTGCGCACACTTGTAGCACAGAACCTGGCCGATGAACTGCGGCTGGTAGTTTTCCCGGTCGTGCTGGGAACCGGCCTGCGTATCCTCGACGAGACCAGCGACAGGAAGCCGCTGCACCTGGTCAACACACGAAAGATCGGTGACGGGCTGGTGCTCGACACCTACCAATTCGTGCAAGGCTGACGGCTGTAGACGGGGACCGTCGAACAGTTGGCGGGAGGTCATGCGCACTGCGATCGCGATTGCCGCCGGTGGTGGCGGTGATGCCATCACTGCCGCCATGCTCGCGGCCGCCATGCCGGAGCTGGGAATTGCGGCGATCATGAGCTACTCGTGGGACCGGTTCATGATCGACCCCGCGCCCGGGCCCCGGGAGCGCGCCGACTTCGAGGGTCTCATCGATCGCGACGGCGTCGCGGAGATCCCGGAGACGGCGGCTCTGTTGCGGGGCACCTCGCCGCTGCCCCGGCTCGCGGGCTATATCTCCTACCCGCGTCGGCGTCTGCTAATTCGCGGTGATCGCTATCCGGCTGCGGCTATTGCACGCCGCCAACCCTGTCCGGCGTAGGCGGGGCGTCACAAGTACCGGCGCGACCGCAGTATCTGAGAACAAGAACAACAGGTTCCCGAACCTGTCGGTCGGGAAGCTCTGGTAGTCGGCGAGTTTCGCCGCGACGGTGGACAGGGGTCTCGGTGCCGGTGTCGTATTCGAGGAAGAACCGCACCGCGCGGCCCGTCGCGTTCCGGCAGTCGCACCCGTCCGGGTGGATCGCCCGCGATGTCGGCCAGGTATTCGATGAAATGGTCCGCTAGGTTTGCGGCAGCCTGGGGAAGTGGAGTTCTGTTGGTTCCCAACTCATTGGCCGGATCTGGGGCAAGGGCCGCGGACACCGTAAGGTCGAGGCCACCTGCTCAGCTGGCTGTTATCGGGTGTTGTTCGACGGCCTTGGTGGTGTTGCGGGTGGCGCGCAAGAGTAGGGCGGCGGTGATCACCACCAGGGGTGCCGGAGTCGGCTCGGCGATGATGGCGCATACGACACCCCAGGCGAGCACTGTCCAGGCCAGGGAGGCGGGTGGAACGATTCCGTGCCGGGTCATCCACATCACGAGCAAGCCGACGAGGGTGAGTGGCAGGCCGAAGCCGGCTGGGTTCGCCCAGAAGGCGTTGGCCGACTCGGTGTCTTCCCACCAGTGGCCCCAGAGCTGTAGCGACAGCCAGTTCCCGAACTGCGCCGAACTGAGCAATAGTCCGACAGTCAGGTGCCCGGCGCCAATGAATGCGAGAACGCCGCCTGCCCACTTGATCATCTGATTCTCACGGGGTTGCTGCATCGCGCACCTCCAGGTAGTTATACGGCACCGTATAACTCCGAGCTTACGATCGTGTATGTGGCTCCCTATAGATGCTGTGGGTGTGGTGATTGGCACGTTGTGATTGGGTATGCCAATCAGATATGTTGCGCTGCTTTTACTTTCGGTTGATTGGTCAATCGCGACCATCGCGATGGCAGGGGCATCGTCACCCTGCTATATCGCGGTGATCGCGATCCGGCTGCGGCTACTGGACACCGCCGACCATGTCCGGCGTCAGGTGAGACGCCCTGCTGCGGCGATGGTCAGGGCGATGTCGACGATCATGTCCTCCTGGCCGCCGACCAGCCCACGTCGACCGGCCTCCATTAGCAGGATGCGTGTGTCGATGCCGTAACGCGCGCCGGCGGTTTCGGCGTGGCGCAGGAAGCTGGAGTACACCCCGGAGTAGCCGAGGGTCAGGGTTTCGCGGTCGACACGGACCGGCCGGTCCTGCAGCGGGCGGACGAGATCGTCGGCCGCGTCTTGCAGGGCGAAGACGTCGCAGCCGTGTCGCCACTCCAGCAAGTTCGCGACCGCGATGAACGCTTCGATCGGGGTGTTTCCGGCACCGGCGCCGTGACCGGCCAGCGAGGCGTCGACGCGGATGGCGCCGTGTTCGACGGCGGTGACGGAGTTTGCCACCGACAACGAGAGGTTCTCGTGGGCGTGAATGCCTATTTCGGTTCCGTGGTCGAGAGTGTCGCGGTATACCCGAATGCGTTCGCGCACATCGTCCATGGTGAGTCGGCCGCCAGAGTCCGTGACATAGACACAATGCGCGCCATAGCTTTCCATCAGCTTCGCCTGCGCGGCCAGATCCGGGGCCGACGCCATATGGCTCATCATCAGGAAGCCGGCGACGTCCATGCCCATCTCACGTGCCGTCGAAATATGCTGGGCGGCAACATCGGCCTCGGTGCAGTGGGTGGCGATGCGCACCGACCGGACACCCAGCTCGTAGGCGCGGCGCAGCTCCGCGACCGTGCCCACGCCGGGCAGCAGCAGCGTGGTCAGGCGGGCCCGGCTGATATTGGCGGCGGCTGCCTCGAGCCACGCCCAGTCACTGTGTGAACCGGGACCGTAGTTGACCGATCCGCCCGCGAGGCCATCGCCGTGGGCGACCTCGATGGCGTCCACCCCCGCGGCGTCGAGGGCGGCCACGATCGTGCCGACGTCCTCCGGTGTGATTCGGTGGCGAACCGCGTGCATGCCGTCGCGCAGGGTGACGTCCTGGATGAAGAGGCTGGTCGGGCTCATCGAGCGTTCTCCTTCTGCGACTGCGCGATTCGCTCCGCGACCCGGACCGCCGCCGAGGTCATGATGTCGAGGTTCCCGGCGTAGGCGGGCAGATAATCCGCGGCGCCCTCGACCTCCAGGAACACCGAGACACGGTGGGTCGGCATGCCGCGCGCGCCGTCGGTCAGCAGTGTGTGCACCGGCTCGCCGGACGGAATCGGGTCGATCTGGACCTGTTGTTTGAGGCGATAGCCGGGCACGTAGGCCGCGACCTCGCCGACCATCTGCTCGATCGAGGCCCGGATTCGCTCGTGGCTACCGGTATCGGCGGCGTCGACCAGGCAGTAGACCGTGTCGCGCATGATCAGCGGTGGCTCGGCCGGATTGAGAATGATGACCGCCTTGCCGCGCTCGGCGCCGCCGACCTTTTCGATTGCGTGCGAGGTGGTTTCGGTGAACTCGTCGATATTGGCCCGGGTGCCCGGCCCCGCGGACCGCGACGAGATGGAGGCGACGATCTCGGCGTAGGCGACGCGCGTCACGCGCGAGACGGCGGCCACGATCGGAATGGTGGCCTGCCCGCCGCAGGTCACCATGTTCACGTTGGGGGAGTCGAGGTGATCGCCGAGATTGACCGCGGGCACGACGAACGGTCCGATCGCGGCCGGAGTCAGATCGATCATGCGTTTACCCAGCGGTGCGAGCCGAGTGTGGTTGTGCTCGTGGGCCTTCGCCGATGTCGCGTCGAAGACGATGTCGATGTCGTCGAAGCCGGGCATGCGGAGCAGCCCGTCCACGCCGTCGGATGTCGTCGCAACGTTCATGGCCGCCGCCCGCGCGAGCCCGTCGGAGGCCGGGTCGATGCCGACCATGGCGGCCGTCTCGAGGACCGGGGAGCGCCGCAGGATCTTGACCATCAGGTCGGTGCCGATGTTCCCGGATCCGATGATCGCGACCTTGGTGCGAACAATGCTGTCACTCAAGGGATTACCTTTCACGAGAAGGACGCCGACACCTGGCCGAGTCCGTGGATTTGCACGTCGACGACCGCGCCCGCAGGGACGGGGCGCATCGGCCCCAGGGCGCCGGACAAGATCACTTGCCCGGCCCTGAGCGGATTCCCGAAGGTCCGTGCCTGCCGCGCGAGCCACGACAGCGCGTGCAGTGGATCGCCCAGGCAGGCGGCCCCGGTGCCGGTCGACACCACCTCGCCGTCGATCTCCATGCGCATGGTCACCGTGGCCGGTTCCAGTTCGTCGAGGGTCTTCTGCTCCGCGCCGAGCACATAGACACCGCTGGAGGCGTTGTCGGCGACGGTGTCGGCGAACGAGATGTCCCAGTCGATGATTCGACTGTCGACGATCTCGAGCGCCGCGAGCGCCGCGCCGACCGCCCGGCGGCACTGGGCATCGTCGAGCGGCCCGTCGGCGAGATCCGCGGCGAGGACGAACGCGATCTCCGCCTCCACCCGCGGTTGCAACAGCCGCGCGAGCGGAATTTCGTCGCCATGCGCGAAGGCCATATCGGAGAACAGGACTCCGAAATCGGGCTGGTCCACACCCAACTGCCGCTGGACCGCCGCCGAGGTCGCGCCGATCTTGCGCCCGACCACCTCGGCTCCCGCGCCGGCCCGAATGGCGTTGCAGTGCTCCTGGATTCGGTAGGCGGTGCGCACGTCGTCCGGGCCGATCAGGTCGCGCAATGGCGCGCAGGGGCGGCGGGTCGCCGTGGCCTCCGTCAGACGTCGTGCCGCGCGGGCGACGATCGCCTCGTCGACAACCGATGACATGACAACCTCCTTGGTGTCGTACTGTGAGGGCGGCGATCAGTCCACCTCGGCCCTCGGGGCCCGCGCAGTAAATCCGGTCCGGTGAGTGGACCGGTCGCAGGAATTGAGGCATTCCCATGACTTCGAGCCTGGATCCGCGCTCGGTACTGGGGCGGATCGTGTTGATCCTGGACGCTTTCGAGGTCGGGGACAACGCGATCGGCCTGTCCGAGCTGGCCCGGCGAACCGGCCTGCCGAAGGCCACCGTGCACCGGATGTGCCAGGACCTGGTCGCGGCGCGCCTGCTCACCCCGTCCTCGGACGGCTACGGCCTGGGGCGCGGATTGTTCGAACTCGGCCTGCGCGCCTCCGTCGAGAGCGCGCTGCTCGAGGTGGCGATCCCGTTCATGCAGGACTTGTACGCCCACACCCGTGAGACCGTTCACCTCGGCGTACTCGACGGCGACGAGGTCGTCTACCTCAGCAAGATCGGCGGCCACCGCCAGGCGCCCGCGCCATCGCGGGTCGGCGGTCGAATGCCCCTGTACTGCACGGCGATCGGCCGGGTCCTGCTGGCCCACTGTGATTCGTCCACCGTCGACCGGATCCTGTCCGGCCGTCTGATCCGCCGCACCCCGCGCACGATCGTCGGAGCGGGCCTGCTGCGCGCCCAGCTCGACCGCGTGCACGCAGACGGCGTCGCCTTCGAGTACGAAGAATCCTCGGTCGGGATCGCCTGCATCGCGGCCCCCATCCGCGGCGTCGGCGGCCAGCTTGCCGCGATCTCGGTCACCGGTCCCACCTCGCGTTTTCGCCCCGGCGAACATATCGGTCCGGTGCGCGCGGCCGCGGTCGGCGTGGAAGCCATCCTGGCCCGGCGGTCGCGGCCGAATCCCCGCTGACTCACCCCCGCCTCTTGACGCCTTGCCGCAGCCGGTCTTATCGTTCAATCAATCAATCAATTGATCAATCGAACGACCGGAAGAGGTTGTGTAGATGGCGCAAACCGTTGCCGACCGTGACGTCACGCGAACACATGTCGTCGAGGCCGGGGGAATTCCGACCAAGGTCCTGACCGCGGGATCGGGCCGCCCGCTCGTGCTACTGCACGGTTCCGGTCCGGGGGTCTCGGCGGCGGCGAACTGGTCCGGCCTGATCCCGGAGCTCGCCCGGGACTTCCAGGTGATCGCACCCGATATCGCCGGGTTCGGCGCCTCGATCGGGTCCGCGGGCACCACGTACGGGATCAAGCTCTGGGTGCGCCAACTCGTCGAGTTGCTCGACGCGCTCGAACTGCCCTCAGCGACCCTGCTGGGCAATAGTTTCGGTGGCGGCCTGTCCCTCGCCGCGGCGCTGAAACATCCGGAGCGGGTCGACGGGCTCGTCCTGCTCGGTACGCCGGTCGGAACCTTCGAGATGACCGAAGGGCTGCGCTCCGGCTGGCATTACGAACCGAGCGAAGCCGAAATGCGCCGGATTCTACGGATATTCGCGCACGATCCTGCCCTCGTGACCGACGAGATGGTTCGCGAGCGGTACGAGGCCAGTGCCCGTCCCGGCGCACAGGACGCCTACCGCCGTCTCATTCCCGAACCCGGCCCGGAGGGAACGCCGGTCAAGGGCGTGCCGGAGGAGTCGCTGCGCACCATCGCGCAGCCGACACTCGTCCTGCATGGCCGGGAGGATCTCGTCATTCCGGTCGAACTTGCCTGGCGCGCAGCGCATCACATCCCGAACGCCGACCTGAAAGTGTTCTCGCGGTGCGGCCACTGGGTGCAGTTGGAGCGACGCGACGAATTCCTCTGTGAGGTCCGCGATTTCCTGGGCGGGCTGTCATGAGTCGATCGGGGTTGGACAAGGCGCTCTACGACATCGTTGCGGGCAAACAGGCGCGCGACAGCTTCGTCTCGGACACCGGTGGATTCCTCGACAGGTACCGGCTCGACCCGGACGAGCGCGCGGCCGTGGGTGGCATCGACCTCCCCGCGCTGCAGGACCGGGGCGCGAATCCCATGTTGCTGTGGGGGCTGTGGATAACCTTCGGCGATCGCAGCCTGCCCGGCTATCTGGCCGAACTCCAAGGCGGACAAACCCTCTCGATCTGGAAGGACCGTAAGAATGGCTGAGCTCGTGGGCGGTTTCCTTGTGCCGCACGACCCGATGGTCCTCACCGATCCGCAGGCGCCGCCCGAGGCGATCCGGGAGCGAATCTTCGACGCGTACGCCGAGGTGGCAAGGCGGGTAGCGGATCTCGCCGCCACGACCCTGATCATTATCGGCACTGACCACTATCTACTGTTCGGCCCGGGCTGCTTGCCGCAGGCGCTGATCGGCATCGGGGATGTCGACGGGCCGCTGGAACGTCTTCCGGGCATGCGCAAGCGGCAGTTTCCGGACAACCAGGCGCTGGCGCGCCATCTGGTGAGTCACGGGCACCACACCGGAATCGATTGGGCCGTAGCCGATTCCCTGACCGTCGACCATTCCGTCGCGATCCCATACTTCCGCATCGGCGCCGATGCGGAGTTGCCGGTGATTCCGATCTATCTGGCCTGCGGGGTCGAGCCGCTGCTGCCGCTGCGGCGGGCCGCGCAGATCGGGGCGAATCTGAAGGAGGCCGTGGAGAGTTGGGACGGGAACGAGCGGGTGGTCGTTATCGGAAGCGGTGGCATCAGCCACTGGGTCGGCACCGGCGACATGGGCCGGGTGAACGAGACCTTCGATCGCATGGTCCTGGATCTCGTCGCCGCGGGCGATGTGGAGACCCTCGCCTCGCTGCGCGATGAGTACATCCTCGACCACGGCGGCAACGGCGGTCTGGAGATCAGGAACTTCGTGGCCGCCATGGCCGCGCTCGGCCCGTGCACGGGCACTGTCATCGCCTATGAGGCTGTGCCGGAATGGATTACCGGTCTCGGGTTCGCCGAACTCGTCCCGAATCGGGTCGCGGAAGCGATCGTGTCATGACCACCGGTACCTCGGCCGCGTGCCATCTCGGGCCGGTCGGTCTGCTCGACGGCCGGGAGATGGTGCGTGTGACTCCGGACGGATGGCCGCCGCTGCTCGTCTACCGCGTCGACGGTGAGATCTACGTGACCGCCGATACCTGTACCCACGCCACCGCGTCGCTGTCGGAGGGCGAGCTGGAGGGCCACACCATCGTCTGCCCGGTGCACTGGGCCGAATTCGATATCCGCACCGGTCGTGCGCTGTGTTTCCCGGCCACCCAGGCTCTGGCCACCTATGAGGCGTCGGTCGACGACGGCCAGATCTATGTGTGCAGTAGTAGGAGCAAGGGAAGTGACGAACAATGAGTAAACCGCTATCGGCGGCCTTGGACCTCCAGCTGTTGAACGAGGGCCTGCTGCCGCGCGACATCTTCTGGTCGGAGGCGATCTACCAGCGCGAACTCGAGCGGATCTTCGCCCGCGCCTGGGTGTTCATCGCACACGAAAGCCAACTGCCGCAGGCCGGTTCGTTCCTCACCACCCGGATCGGAGAGGACGAGGTGATCGTCGTCCGCAACCGCGACGGCCGGGTGGGGGCGTTCCTGAACAGCTGCCCGCACCGGGGCAACCGTGTCTGTTCGGCGGAGGTCGGGGTCGCGCGCGGCTTCGTCTGCAACTACCACGGCTGGTCGTTCGGTCTGGACGGGTCGCTGCGCGGCATGCACGAATCCGGTTCCTACGACCGTGAACCCGGCTTCGACCGCTCCCGGGTGGGCCTGACCCCGATGGCCCAGGTCGAGGGCTACAAGGGCCTGCTGTTCGCGACCTTCGACCCGAGCGCGCCGCCGCTCACCGAATTCCTCGGCGATTTCACGTTCTATCTCGACGTCATGCTCGACAACGATCCGGGCGGAACCGAATTCGCCGGCGGCTGCATCTCCTCGATTCTCGGCTGCAATTGGAAGATCGCCGCCGAGAACTTCGCCGGCGACGCGCTGCACGCCGGATGGACACACGCCTCCGGAGCCGAGGCGATGCTCGGCGGGCCGGTGGCCACACTCGGCGACGAGGCCAACGAGAGCTACCACGTCAATGCCAACGGCCACTGCTGGGAATTCAACCTCGACGGGGTCGGTAATGCGGCCACGCTCGGGGACAAACGCATCCTGGACTATCTGCGCGAGCAACGCGACGTGTTCGAGGCCCGACTCGGATCGACCCGGGCCAAGATGGTCGGCTCGGTCAGCTCGGCGAATGTTTTCCCCAACTTCTCGTTCCTGCCCGGCCAGAACACCTTCCGCACCTGGCAGCCGCTCGGCCCCCACAAGACCGAGCTGCGCACCTGGGTACTGGTCAATCGTGATGCGCCGCAAGAGGTCAAGGACGCCTGGAAGAAGGGCGCGATGCTGACCTTCTCGCCATCCGGCGTCTTCGAAATGGACGACGGCGAGAACTGGGAGGGTTCGACGCACAGCAATCGTGGATTCGTGACCCGCCAACAGCCGCTGCACTACGGACTCGGCCTGGAGAGTCGCGTCGACCACCCCGAACTGCCCGGCAACGTGTACCGCGGGCAGATCAACGACGCCAATCAACGAGCGTTCTACCGCCAGTGGTCGAAGATGATGACCTCGAGCGACTGGGACGAACTCCTGGACAAGGGGCCTCGCGATGACACCGACCGCTGACCCGAAAACGATCGAAAACATCGATACCAACCGCTATGTCGAGGTCGCGGCATTCGCCGCGCGGGAAGCGCGACTACTCGACGAGGAACGCTATCCGGAATGGCTGGCGCTGTTCACCGAGGACGCGACCTACTGGGTGCCCGGCATCGAGAACCGTGGCCGCCACGACCGCTCCGGCACCCACGCGCCGCACCGCATGGCGTACTTCGACGACACCGTCGCCGATCTCCGGCATCGGGTGGACCGATTCACCGCGCCGACGGCGTGGGCCGAGGATCCGGCGACTCGGCATCTGCATGTCATCTCCAATATCGAAGTCGAATTGTGCGATATACCCGGGGAATTGACCGTGCGCTCGGTCTTCGTGAACTACCGGGGCCAGGGCGGCAACGACTCCGCGGTCCTGTACGGCAGGCGGGTCGACCGCTTGCGACGCGTGGACGGGCGACTGCGCATCGCGGCGCGAAAGGTCCTGCTGAGCCACGCGACGCTGCCCGCCAAGAACATCAACACCTTCTTCTGATGGGACGGATCTGATGGGTCGACTGGAAGGGCGGGTAGCCCTCGTCACCGGCGGCGGTGACGGCATCGGGCGCGCCGTGGTCGAACGATATGTGCACGAAGGCGCGAATGTCGTTGTGCTGGAACGGGACAAGCAGCTGGCCGACGCGCTCGAAGAGGCGCATGCCGACCGGGTCGCCGCCGTCGTCGGTGATGTCCGCGATCCCGCCGCGCACCTCGCGGCCACCGCGTGCAGTCTCGATGTGTTCGGCCGAGTGGATATCTACGTCGGTAATGTCGGCGTGTACGACTACGGCGCGAAGCTCGACGACGCGGAACTCGCGGAACTGCCCGGCAATTTCCACGAGTTGTTCGCCACCAATGTGCTGGGCTACCTGCTCGGCGTCCGGGCCGCGAGCGCGGCACTGCGCAAGAGCCGGGGCTCGATCATTCTCACCAGCTCGTCGAGTGGGTCCTACGCGGGTGGCGGCGGCGCACTGTATGTGGCCTCGAAACACGCTGTCGTGGGGCTGATACGGCAGCTCGCCTACGAATTCGCACCGGACGTGCGAGTCAACGGCATAGCGCCAGGGGCCACCCGCAGCGGCCTGACCGGCGTGGGCGGACTCGGCGGCGCCCGCCACCTGCGCGAGGAGACTCGACTGCTCGAGAACATCGCCAGGACGATCCCGCTGGGATTCGTCAGCGAGCCGGAACAGCACACCGGCCTTTACGTGTCGCTGGCCTGCCCCGAGGACACCGGATTCGTCACCGGCGCGGTCTTTCCCAGTGACGGGGGACTCGAGGTGCGCGGGCGGCGGGCCGCGCGCGCGGGCCGAGCCGAGGAACAATCATGACGCGGCCGGAACGGGTGGTCGTCGTGGGCGGCGGTCTGGCCGGGCACACGGCGGCGGTGACACTGCGCTCGTACGGCTTCCAGGGGCGCCTCACTCTGATCACGCAGGAGTCGACCGAGCCCTACGATCGTCCACCACTGTCGAAGGAACTGTTGGCGGGAACCGCGATTCAGCCCCAACTGAGCCCCGGCCTCGCCGATCTCGAGGTCGAACTGCGGACCGAAACCATCGCGGTCGGGGTCAAGCCCGGTGAAATCCTCACCACCGCAGGGGCATTTCCGTTCGACGCCGCCGTTTTGGCCCCTGGGCTGCGGTCACGGCCGCTGCGGAGCGGCACCGGCGCGCAACCAGCCCGGGTGCTGCGAACTCTCGAGGACGCCGTCGGGCTGCGCGCTGAAATGGCTGCGGGGCAAAGGGTGCTGATCGTCGGCGCGGGCCTGATCGGGGCGGAGGTCGCGACCGCCGCCGCTGCGGCCGGTTGCCGGGTCTCGGTGGTCGGACCGGACTTCGGCCCGGCCCTGGCCGCCGTGCCCGATTCGGTCCTCGACGAGATCCGGGGGTGGTACGACGAGTGCGGCATTCGTCTCACGATCGGGGTTCAGGTCCTCGAAACCACGCCCGCCGGAGTGCTGCTCAGCGATTCCAGCCGTCGCGCCGCCGACCTGGTGGTCGCCGCGATCGGCGGGTTACCCGCGACATCGTGGCTGGACGGCACCCCGATAGCCCGGACTCCGGCGGGGTTCATCAGCACGGATGAATATCTGTGCACCGGTCTGCCCGGCGTCTACGCCGCGGGCGACGCGATCGCCTGGCGCTCGGCCCGATACGGCTGCGACATGCATCTCGAGCACTGGCATCACGCGGCCGACTCGGCCCAGACCGCGGCCCGGAACATCCTCGACGCAGCCGAATCCTACGATCCGCTGCCGTACTTCTGGTCGCACCAGCTCGGCCACAGCCTGCACTACCTCGGCCGCCACGGCCGGGCGGATACCTGCGAGATCCGCCCGGATGCCCGCTCCGGGCGGGCGGTGACCTGGACCCGCGGCGGACAGCCGACGGCCGTACTGGCCCTGGACGCACCACATCTCGTCCGTCGTGCCCGCACCGCGCTCCAGTCGGCGGGCCGACCGGAAATCGGTGTGGCGCAATGACGAATTGGGATGCGGAGATGAAATCCACGAATCGACGATTCGGCGAGCTCGCCGAATCGCTGCGGATTCCGGTGCTGGCGGCTCCGATGTTTCTGGTGTCGGGGACCGACATGGTCACTGCCGCAGCGCGATCCGGGATCATCGGCACCTTTCCTGCCGCCAACGCGCGCACCATCGACGACCTGGGCGTCATGCTCGAGGGCATCACCGCCGGAGCCGACGGGGGCGCGTGGGGAGTCAATCTCATCGTGCACCGCACCTATGACCGGCTCGACGCCGAACTCGCCCTCCTGAGCGAGGCCGCACCCGCGCTGGTGATCACCGCGCTGGGGACTCCCCAGCGTGCGCTCGATGCCGTACATCGCTGGGGCGGATTGGTTTTCGCCGATATCAGCGCACCCGACCAGGCCCGCCGGGCCATTGCCGCAGGCGCCGATGGTCTCTCCGCCGTCTGCTCGGGAGCCGGAGGACACACCGGCAGGTACAGTCCATTCGCGCTGATCGCCGCGATCCGGGAGTTCTGGGACGGACCGCTGATCGCCGGCGGCGCGGTGTCCTCGGGCGCGGGCGTCCTCGCCATGCGCGTCCTTGGAGCCGACCTCGTCACCGTCGGCACGCGGTTGCTCGCGACTGCGGAGAGCCGTGCGGCCGAGGGGCATCGCCGAATGGTGATCGACGCGACGATCGCGGACATCATCACCTCCGACAGTGTGACCGGCGTACCCGCGAACTGGCTCACCGCGAGCCTGGACCGGCACGGGTCGAGGACCGGCGGCCCGACCGGCATCGACTTCTCCGGCGCCATCGCCGATTCCAAAGCCTGGCGCGACGTGTGGTCGGCCGGGGAAGGCGTCGGCGCGGTGCGCGGGCGGGAATCGATCGCCGAGGTGGTGTCCGCACTCAGCGCCGAATACGACGCGGCGCTGGCGCGCGTGCGAGCGGACTCGATTCCCGAGTTCACGCGGTTCGCCGCGCACCGTGCCGATTGATCACCCCGCAAGAACTCGACAAGATTGAATTCGCTCTACTGGAGGTTGTGGTGGCCGCTGTGACTACCGAGGAGATGACGGCCCGCCCGGAACGCGAGCCGTCCGCCAGCATGGTCGAATGCCTGCGCCGGGCAATGGCCGAGGCGCCCGATCGGACCGCGATCGTGTGCGGCGACCGGACACTGTCCTACGCCGAACTGGGCCGGGCGGCCGTGGGTTTGGCCCGCCGACTATCCGGGGCGGTGGTGGCTGGGCGCCCGGTCGCGGTCGTCATGCCGAATGGCCTCGAGCTGTCGGCCGCGATCTTCGCCGCCTGGCTGGCGGGTGCGCAGGTGGCCCTGATGAACCCCGGCTTCACCGGTCGTGAGCTGCGCCTGCTGCTCGAACGATCCGGGGCGAGTGTGGTTCTCGCCGCGGCGGGCGTCGCCGGGCCGGTCGCCACCGCGGCCGAGTCGTTCGGTCTCGAGGTCCTCGTGGTCGGCGGGGCCGACCTGCCTCTCGAATCCTGGTGCCGCGACGAGACACTCACTATTGCCGACGACCAGCTACCCGCGCCGGATCAGTTGGCCACCATGATGTTCACCGGTGGTACCACCGGTGTGCCCAAAGGGGTCGACCACACCCACCACACCCTGATGCTGACCGTCGGCGGCATGGAGTCGTGCTGGCCGACTCGGCTCGGCGTCGAGGTATGGCTGAATGTGGCGCCGTCGTTTCATATTTGGGGATTGCTGATGGGCATCCTCAACCCGCTCTACGGCCACGCCACCGTGGTGATCTGTCAGGGATTCAAGCCCGATGCGGTCGCCTTGGCCATTCGCGAGCACGGGGTCACCGTGTTCAGCGGAGGTCCGGCCGAGATCTACGCCGGTCTGCTGGCGAGTGAGCACACCAATCGCGCGAATCTGTCCACCCTTCGCGTCTGTCCGGGCGGCGGATCGAGGTTCTCCGCCGTACTGCACGAGCGCTGGATGCGCCGGACCGGCGTGGAAATTCGCGAGGCCTACGGGATGACCGAGCTCGCGCCGATCACCTGCAATCGGTGGGATACCGACCCACGGCCGGGTTCGGTCGGTCTGCCCGCGGTATCGGTCGAGGTCAGGGTGGTCGATCTCGAGGATCCGAGCCGATCGGCTCCCAGCCCGGAGGCGGGGGAGATCCGGGTTCGAGCGCCGCACATGACTGTCGGGTACCACGACCCGGCGCACGGCGACGGGGCCTTCGTCGACGGCTGGCTCAATACCGGGGATATCGGCTATCTCGACGACGACGGCTACCTGTTCATCGTCGATCGCAAGAAGGACATGCTCATCGTCGGCGGATTCAATGTCTATCCGCGCGAGATCGACGAGACGCTGTGCCACTTTCCGGGAATCGTCGATGCCGCCACCGTGGGCGTGCCCGACGAACGGCGCGGCGAGCGTCCGGTGTCGTTCATCGTCATCGACCGCGACGCGATTCTGGATTGGACGGCGCTGGCCGACTACTGCGCGACGAATCTGGCGCACTACAAACAACCCCGGGACATCCGGGTGGTGGGGCACTTGCCGAAAACCGCCGCGAACAAGATAGATCGGCTCGCGCTGCGCAAGATGGCGGCAGACACCTGAGCCGGCCCTCGGGCACCTGGTCCAGCGGGTTTCCCGGATCCTTCCGCGGGCTAAGCTGACATTTTCTACTTCGGCGAGACTACTTGGGAGGCCCACGCGTGGCTGCGCACACGGCGGTCGAGGGGGAATCGGCCTGGGAGGACAAGCGGCGGCGCATTCTCGACGGTGCCGCGGCCGTCTTCTCGTCCCGCGGGTACAGCAAGGGCACTACCAGGGAGATCGCGGCCCAGCTCGACCTCAGCCAGCCGTCCATCTACCACTACGTCGGGTCGAAGGCAGATCTGTTGCGCGAGATCGCATTACAGGTCGATCGGGACATGACGACCGCGCTGCACGACGGCTTGGCGGCGGGCAGCGACCCGGTCACCCAACTGCGCGCCATCGTCACCCGATTCACCCACGCGGTGATCGCGAACCACCTCACCTTCGCTGTTTATCGCAGCGAGCAGCGCTGGCTGGAGCCGGCGGTGGCCGAGGAGGTGCAACTCCACGAACGCGAATTCGTCGCCACTGTCCGCGGTGTCGTCGAGAAGGTGCAGGCACTGAGACAGCTACCGGACGCGCCGTCGTCGGTGCTGACCTTCGCGATTCTGAATATGGTCAGCGAAAGCCATCGCTGGTATCAGCATGACGGCTCGCTCGATCCCGCGTCGATCGCCGATGCCTACTGCAAACTCATCGGGCTGCCGCCGCAGGATTGACGGCAGCACAACGGTATCGAGGTCTAGACGCGATGTCGTTGTGCTGCCGCCTTGTCGGTTGCCGCGAGATCGGAGCCCCTGCCCTGGCTCGCGGGGACAGGGGCTCCTCTGCTCGGATTCGAATGGCATCCACGTTTATGCCGATCGCGTTTCGGCGTCAGTGCTGATTCAACGGGCTGTTCGGGTTGGCCGGGTTGAGCGGGTTATTCGGGTTGGATGGGTTGGATGGGTTGAGCGGATTATTCGGGTTGAGCGGGCTGTTCGGATTGGCCGGGTTGCCAGGGTCGTTCGCCCAGCAAACGTTGACGCACCAGTCCTGGAAAGCTCTGTCGGCTTTGAGTTCTGGTCGATCGCAGTCGGCCACGTCGTAGGTCCGCGGATCGGAAGGCGCCACCTGTGTCGGTGGTTCTGCAACGGCCGAGACCGTCGAGGCCGCGAGCGGGACCGCGGCTACTGCACCCGCGATCGCGAGGCGGGTCAACGATCTGCCCAGCGGAGTCATCGTGAAATTCACATCGAGCCTTTCGTCTCCACAGCGGGCGCGGTGCCTGCTGCAGCATGAAGTCGTGCCGCATCGACCGGCGGCGCTACTACTGGTGGACCTTGTTCTTGTGGACCTGATCGCGGTGAATCCGCCCGCGCAGAAAGCGCACGTATCGGCTGTGGCGGCTCCTGGGGGCCGTCCCCGGAACCAGGGCTGTCTCGGCGAGATCGAGTGAGTCCTCCAGTGCGGCGTCGTGTAGCCATCGCCACAGGAGTGCCCAGGTGAAGCGGTCCTTGCCGTGTGTGCGCATGACCAGCTCGTGGGTCAGGCGGGTATGGGTGGCGTCCAGTTCCTCCACGATGAATCCGTGTGTCCCGTCGAAGCCGAGCGGGCGATGGAAACGGAACAGGACCTCCCGTCCCGGAACGTATTTCACGCAGGTGTAGCGGATCGGTCCGTGGCCGCCCGTGGCATCGACGCCCAGCGGCCGATCGAACCGCATCGCGGGCCACTGTCCGACCGGCCACAGTCGGTCGTCGTCGGTGGACAGCGTATCGAGCAGTCGGCCGACCGCCCGGGCATCGGCTGCGATCACCCGGCTGTGGACATTGCGCACCATGAGCTGGACCTTTCATTTAGCGAATAATCTCTAATTTCAATTAGAGGCTACTCTCTAATGCATGTCAAGAATGCCCGCCCACACCCCGGACTCGCTACTGGACGCGGCCGCCGACCTCGCCGCGGCCGACGGCGCGGCGGCGGTCACCATGAGCGCGGTCGCCGCAGCCACGGGCGCCCCGAGCGGCTCGGTCTACTACCGCTTTCCCGATCGAGCCGCGCTGCTGGCAGCCCTGTGGTTGCGCACCATTGATCGATTCCAGAGCGGGTTTTTCGCGGCACTGCGGGTCGATCCGCCGCAGCAGGCCGCCATGCGGGCCGCGCATCACGTGACCAACTGGTCGCGACAGCATCCGACGGACGCGGCGGTCTTGCTCTGGGGCCGCGAATCCTTCGGGTTCGCACAGTGGAGCGCGGAATCCCGAGACATGGCAGCGGCGCAGCAGGCCCGGCTGGACGACGCCATGCGCGAACTCGGCGACCGGCTGGGCTATCGCAGCCCGGCCGACCGACAGCGGTTGGCCTTGCTGATCATCGAGTTGCCTCATGCGGCCGTACGCCGCTGCGCGCGCAATGCCGACGCCGACCTGGCCGACGCCGCCGAGGCTGTCGACCGGATCGTCCGCGGCGCGGTCGGTGGAAATGTCACGCTGCCCGATGGCTCCGCGAGCAGCTAGTACGCGTCACCGCGGCTATCAGCGAAGACTGTCGAAACTCCCCGCAGGGTCGAGGTATTGAGCGTCGGCGACGCTGTGCAGAAGTTCCGTCATCGCGTGCAGGGCACCGCCGAGGGCTTCGATCGCGGTGTTCTCGGCGGGGTCGGTGGACCAGGTGGTCGGCTCGGTCATCGTCGGCTCCGAATCGTGTGTCACCGGATGGTGGGGGTGGCCAGATGGTGAATGGTGCGGCGCTGGTAGGCGTCGCCGGCGCGCAGCACGGTGGCCTCGTCGAAGTGCTTGCCGCTGATCGACATCGACAGCGGCATGCCGTCCGCCGACAGCCCGATCGGGAGGGCGAGAGTGGGGTTGCCGAGCGGATTCCAGTACGGGGTGTGCAGGGAAGCCAGCACATTCAGCGGCTGCAACTGATCGATGGCGTCCAGCCGGGGTGCGCCGAGGTGCCCGGTCGGAGTGACGACCAGATCGACGGCGGTGAGCAGTTCGGCCATGCGGGCCGCGGCGATCCGCCGGACACGTTGTGCCTGCACGTAATCCGATGCAGAGACGGCCGACCCGGACGCCAGGATGATGCGGGTGGCCTGTCCGTAATCCTCCCAGCGATTGCGCAATGCCGGACGGTGGTACGAATGAGCCTCGGCCAGCATGACAACGACATCGATGGCCACCACCTCGGGATACATCGGCACTTCGACGGGGACGATGCGGGCCCCGGCCGCGGCGAGGACATCTAGTGCCGCGGTGAACCGCTCGGGCTGGGCCGGGTCGATGCCCGCGTCGGCGTAGCGGTCGAGGTTGTCGACTCCGATGGTGAGGCCCTCGAGATCACCGGTGAGCACGCCCGGGTAATCGTCGACAGGTGTTGTCGCGCTGTAGGAATCGGCCGGCTCGTGCCCGGCGATGATCGAAAGCAGCAGTGCGCAATCGGCGGCGCTGCGGGCCACCGGCCCCACGTGATCGAGGGTGTAGCCCAGTGGCACCACGCCGGACTTGGGCACGCGGCCGAAAGTGGGTTTGAGTCCGGTGATTCCGTTGAACGCGGCGGGGATTCGGATGCTTCCGGCAGTGTCGGTGCCGATCGCCGCCAAGCACATGCCGGTCGCGACGCCACTGGCGGATCCGGAGCTCGACCCGCCGGCCCAGCGGTCGGTGTCCCAGGCGTTGCGCGGAATCGGGAAGGGCTTGTCCGGATCCGGCACGCCGACAGCGAATTCCATGGTGGTGGTCTTGCCGGTGATGACCGCACCGGCCTGCTCGAGCCGTTTCACCACCGCGGCATCACCGGTGGCCAGGGCCCAGGCGGGGTCGAGCACCAGGCTCTGTGCGGTGGTCGGTCCGTGCCGGCTGATGAGAATATCTTTGATGCCCAACGGGATTCCGTCCAACGGCGCCAGGGGACGCCCGGCCGCGATCTTTGCATCGACCCGGGCGGCCCGCTCGCGGGCGATATCGTCGAACCGGGTCAGGTACACGCCGACGCGGTCGTCGAGGGCGTCGGCGGTGGCCAGGCATTGTTCGAGTAGTTCACTCGCGGTGATCTCGCCATGGCGCAGTGCTGCCGTGGCATCGGTGACGGTGGTGATCCGGGTGGTCGTGGTCATGGGTGTCCTCATCAGCGGGGTTGTCGCGGGGGCAGGGAGCGGGTCAAATCGATGCGGGGTATGTCACCGAACTTCATGACGACATCACCGCGAAGAGCACCGAGTGCGTAGTCGACCGCCTCACCGTCTGGATTGCGAATCGTCTGTTCCCACAGCAGGATCGGATCACCCTGCGCGATGTGGAGCAGTGTGGCGGAGCAATCGTCGGCAGCGGCGGCCTGTACGGCCAGATCGAAGCCCGCGACAGTGACATCGCTGGAGTGCAGCAGCGAGTAGAAGTCGGTCCGAAACTCCTGCTGGTCGACTCGCGACGCCTCCGTGGAACGGAGGTAGTTGGTGAAAACCGCCATCGGCCGGTCGTCGATGAGCAACACGTAGTCGATGCACAGGCAGTCGTCGTCGACCGCGACACCGTCGAGCTGAGCAGCTACCGCGCTCGGCGCGGGTATCCAGTTCCAGCGCAGTAGACGCGGCGTGATGTGGCCGTCGGCCAGATACATCTCGAACAAGTTGCCTTGTGGCGGAAGGACACCCGGCACCACGTACTCCTCGCGGATCGTCATGGTGCCGACTCCCCGTCGTCGTTCGACGAGTCCGTCGCGGCGCAGCAGGTCGAGCGCTTCACGCACCGTCTCCCGTGACGCCTGATGCTGCGCCATGAGCTCGGATTCGGCCGGAAGCCGGCCATCGACGAAAGCGCCTCGGCGAATCTCGGCCCGCAACAGGTCGCGCACCCGCCGTGCCGCCAATTGGATGGAGCCGGGCAACAACTGATCGAACCGACGGCGGAGCGTCAGGCGGCCAGATCGGTCGCCGACGTTCGCACCTGGAACCCGGTGCTGTCGATGATCGTGCATGACGCCAGGTTGCATGCTCACGCCGTTACGCGGCGGAGTATCGAGTTAATGCTGAGTTACGCCGGAATCGGCATTGCGCGCGCCACCGCTACCTGCGAAAACGTCTCGCCGACAGCAATGTTTCGCGGGGTCACGCACCGCTGTCGGCCCGGGCGCCGCTGGTCATCCGTGAATGTGTCGACGGTCGATGCGAACCGATACCGACGAAACCTCCCCGATCGACCGAGTGAGTCGCTGTAGGAGGGGATTCGACGGGCTTTCGTCGAAACCCCCTCTTACAACAGTTATTACACCGCTTCGGCCATCTCCGATGCCTGGATGGCGCGCCGGATGCCGACCGCCAGCAGGCCGGTCGCCACCGCCATGATCGGCCACGGTGTGAGTACCAGGACCACCGCGCCGAACACGGTCCACAGTCCCAGCACCCACACGATGAAAAGCGGTGGCGTGATGCCGCGACGGTCCAGCCACAGCGCGGTCAGCCCGACCAGGACCAGCGGAATTCCGAAACTGTCCAGTGACAGCCACAGTGCGCTGTTGGCCGGGCTCATCGCGGCCAAGTCGTCATGCCACAGCGCCCCACTGAACCAATCGCCGGCATAGCGCGCGGCGCGCATCCAGGTCAGGGCCAGGATCGTATGTGCGGCACCGAACAACACGATCAATCGGCCTGCCCACGTGATCACCGGACCTCCTCGGTTTCGCGCACGGCCCCGACGGACCTGACCGAATCATGCTGGCGCCACGCGTGATCCCACCGCCGCATCATCGCGGGTTCGTTCCAGCCCAGCAGGGCACCGAGCCGCCGGCGCACCGCGAACAGGAATCGCACCGGCGCGGAAGCGGTCGCCGGGCCAGCGCCCGCACGGATCGCGGCGAGGACGACCGGAAAGTCGTCCGGTCCGGCGCCCGGCGCGCGAAATGTCCACATCCTGCACCCGGAAGTCCGGCGCGAGCTCGTGGATGCGCCATGGCCGGTCGGTGTGCTCGGCGTGGGGGAGTCGATTGGGCAGCACAGCTGCGAATGGCATGGCATCGTTCTCTTTGGTTATACGGTTGCGTATAATTGGAGGCCAGGGCAGTTATACGGTTCCGTACAACGCTGGATACGGGTGAGGTGGATCACGGCATGGGCGCGCTGCGCACACGACGCGAAACATGGATCGACGAAGGGCTGCGGGTGCTGGCCGCGAAGGGCGTCGATGCCGTGCGCGTCGAGGTACTGGCCAAGGCGCTAGGGGTGACCAAAGGCGGGTTCTACGGCTACTTCGCCGACCGCGAAGCGCTCCTGGCGGCAATGCTGGATACCTGGGAACGCGAGGCGGTCGACAATGTGCTCGAGCAGCTCGAGCGGACCGGCGGCAGCGCATTGGACAAGGCTCAGCTGGCCGGTCGGCTCACCTTCTCCGACGATCGGTTGCTCCCCATCGACCTGGCCATCCGCGACTGGGCCCGGCGCGACGGGGCCGTCGCCGAATGTCTACGTCGAGTGGACAACCGGCGCATGGACCTGCTCCGCGACGCGCTCGCAACGGTCTGCTCGGATCCCGACGAGATCGAGGCTCGTAGTCTGCTCGCCTTCTGCACGGCCATCGGTAGCCACTTCCTCGCCGCCGACCATCCTGGCCGCACTCGCGAAGAGGTGATCGCCCGCGCGGGTGATCTGATCCTGAACCGCACGGCGGGTGGGAACCGATCGAAGGGGTCCGTGAAGTGACAATCGAACGAACGCCGCACGGCAAAAGCGTTGAGGTGCACGGGATCTTCCAGAAGGTCGCCGGGTACTACGATCGGATGAATGCCATCATGACCCTCGGTCGGCACCGCCGATGGTGCCGTGAAGTCGCCGAGCGGGCCGCACCGCCCGCGGGTGGGAGCCTGTTGGATCTGGCTACCGGCACCGGTGTGATCGCCCTCCAGATGGCCGCGGATCACCCGGATGCGGTGCGGACGCTGACGGTTGCGTCCTCCGGCGACGCGCTGTCCGAAGCCGCCCGGACAGCCCAGATGAACTACGCATCAGCGCTGGCGGCAGGTCGCCGAGGACTGCATCATCTCGCCCCCGCCGTATCCGGCTCTCGAATCCTCGCCGGATTCGCGAGCGTCGTGATGTGGCTCGCGGACCCGTTGCTGCGGCCGGCCTGCGCTGCCGACGCCGTGGCCTTCCTGCGTGCGGAAGACGTATTCGACATCGGTGCCCGGCTCGGTGACATCACCGCGCCGACATTGGTGATCGGCGGCGACCGCGACACCGGCTACCCCGTCGAGACCTTCCGCAGGACTGCGGCGGGCATCCCCGGCGCGCGGTTGATCATCTATCCCGGAGCGACCCATATGGGAGTGATCCGACACGCTCGATTCGCCGAGGACGTTGCCTCATTCACCGCCACCTGCCCTCGCCGGCATAGCCGACGATGAACTGGTGCACACCACCGGTCCACGCCGGATAGCCGATCCCGAAGATCGAGCCGATATTGGCGTCGGCCGACGCCGTGAGCACCCCCTTGTCGAAACACTTCTGGGTTTCGATGGCCTCGACGAACAGCATCCGGTCGATGAGATCACGGATCGGCACGGTCTCGCCCGCAGTCGTGTTGTAGTGCGTGCGCAGGCCCGGCCACAACCTCAGCCGCTTGCCGCTGTCGTCGTACTCGTAGAAGCCCGCCTGTTCGAGACGGTCGGGACGCCCTGCTCCAGCATGAATTCCATGACGCGATGCGCGGGATGGTCCGACGGCAAGGTCGCGTCACCGCGTTCCGCGGCCTCGCGGGTCTCGAGCGCGACCTTCTGCATGAGCTTCAAGTTGAGCTCGTCGGCGAGCTGCAGTGGGGCGGCTGGGTAGCCGGCTTGCGAACCCGCTTGCTCGATGGTCGCCGGATCGATGCCCTCGGCCAGCGGCATCTTGTCGACCGGTGAGTCGACGCAATGCCGAAAACCTCATCATTCTCGGCGGTGCGCAACCGGGCCGGCGTTGGCGAACCCCGGTGCCGCTGGTGGATGTCGTGCGTGGCGCGGTAGCGGAGAGCCTGGACTACACCAGGATTCGGACCGGACGCCTGCCCGAGATCCATATCGCCGGAAAGGCCGTCGCGGATCTCATCCACGCCTTGGCCGAGCTGATGGACAACGCCACCGCGTTCTCGCCTCCGCACGCGCAGGTCGCGGTGTCGAGCACTGTCGTCGGCCGGGGTGTGGTTATCGAAATCGAGGACCAGGGCCTCCGAATGTCGGCCACGGAGTTGCCTGAACGCAACGACCTCCTCGCACATCCACCCGATTTCAGCGTGGCGGCCCTCACCGATGACATCCGGCTGGGACTGTTCGTGGTCGCGAAGCTCGCTGTGAAGCACGGGATTTCGGTTCGCTTGGCCGAGTCCGTCTACAGCGGCATCCGAGCTGTAGTGCTGATTCCGTCCAGCGTGATCACCGACTTCGACGAGCATCATCTCGGCGCAGTCGTTCCGACACGAGTTCCAGCGAAGCCCGCTCTCGTGCAGGCGGCGCGAACCACGCTGGGCGTGGCCGTCTCGCCTCGGATCGCTGCATCCGCTCGCCCGCACCCGGTTTCGAGCTCGCCGCCGCTCGAAACCGCCTCGCCACAGCCGTCCGACCATCGCCGACCGCTGCCGCAGCGCATCCGCCGCTCCGGTCCCGTCGAACCGGTCCGTCACCAGCCCGCGCCACCGAGGCAACGGACCGCGGACGAGGCACGTGACCAAATCTCGGCAGTGATGGACGCCAGCCGCAGGGCCCGCCGCCGCTCCTGGTCGGCGAGACCCAGACCCACACGACACGCCTCCCCACGAAAGGTGACGATGACCGCCGCCAACACCCTCGACTGGTTGCTCGACGACATGATCGCTCGCCTACCCGGCGTTCGCTACTCGGTAGTCCTGTCCACCGACGGCCTGCTCCTCGGCCGCTCGGCCGCTCTCACCCGCGCTGACGCAGAACGCTTCTGCGCCATGGCCTCCGCGGTGCACGGCCTCGCCCGCGGCGCCGGTCTGCATTTCCAGGCGGGCGACGTCTGCCAGACCATGATCGAACTCGATCACGCCGTCCTCTTCATCACCGCTGCGGGCCCCAACGCCTGCCTGGCCCTGCTCGCCGACGAGACCGCCGACCTCGGTATGGCGGCCTACGAGGTCAACAGAGTCGTAGACCGGATCGGTGCGCACCTGTCGGTACCCGTGCGCAGTGGGGAGGCAGGGCACCCGGCAGACTGAGGGAATGGGTTCTGGTTCGTCAGCTCGGCCGTCGCCTGCGGATCTGGCCGCGGCGCAAGACAAGACCATTCCCGATGTGATCGGGCTCGGCTTGCATGTGCTGTTCTGCGGAATCAATCCGGGCCTGTGGTCCGGGGCCACCGGAAATCACTTTGCTCGTCCCGGAAATTGGTTCTGGCCTGCATTGCATCGGTCCGGCTTCACGCCGCGCCAACTGCGGCCCGACGAGCAGCAAGAACTGCTCGGGCTCGGCTTGGGGATCACGAATGTGGCTGCACGCACGACCGCCAAAGCCGAGCAACTGACCGCCGACGAACTGCGCGCCGGCGGACGCGCCCTGGTCGATCGGGTCGAGCAGTACCGACCCCGGGTACTGGCCGTACTCGGTATCGGCGCCTACCGCACGGCCTTCGGTCGTCCGCGCACCACGATCGGCCCCCAACCCGAGCGGATCGGTGACACCGCGGTCTGGGTTCTGCCCAACCCCAGCGGGCTCAACGCCCACTACACACTCGACGCCCTCGCCTCGGAATTTCGCGCGCTGCGCGAGGCGGTCGAAACCGGTTGACCGCTACCTGTGCGCGAATTCGCGCAGGTACAGGCATATTTCGTCGATCGCGTGCTTGGCCTGGGTCGCTCCACAAGCGTGCCGCATATGCCTCGGCGTCGTCGCGGAGGGGGTCGACCTCGGCGGTGATGATCAGGGCGGGTGGGAGGTTGCGGAGCGAGGCGGCGCGCAGGGGTGCGGCGAGTTGATCGCCGCCGGGGTGGTTCGGGCCGACGTACTGTTCCCAGCACCAGCGTGCGTCGGCAGCGCTGAGCAGGGGAGCATCGGCGCACCGATGAGACCACTCATGTACTGGTCAGCAAGCGGGCGTGCCTGGTGTCGACGGCCGCCGCGGATCAACTGCTGCAGAAGGTGGTTCGGGGCACAGCCCTGGAATGGGTGCAGTACGGCAACCTGCGAGACACTGCCGCGACACACGTAACAGGCAAGACGAACGATCCGCTGCGGGCAAGCGCTCAGCTGGGGCACAGAGAGGCGTCCACGATCGTGACTGTGCACTACATCGACCCGGAGGGGTACACCCGTCCAGCGGTGGACAACGTGGTGGCAATGGAGTCGCTGCGACCCTCAAAACGTGAGCAAAGTGTGAATCTGGAGGCCGCGTGAAGCGGGAGCGACGCTGTGACCTTGACGTTCGGCCGGTTGGTGGCGTATCGAATGGGGTAGAGCTACCTATGTAAGCGGTACGACGACGCGTGGAGAGAGGCGGTCCAGGTGTCGATGCGTCCTTCGTTGCCGACTCGGCTCTGGCGGGTGCGGCCGTGGAACCGGAATCCGCTGCTGCGTGTCTCGGATCGGGCCGAGGTGGTGCTGCGGGCGGTGGCCGTGGTGGTCGTGGTCGCGGCGGTGCCGGTGGCGGGGGCGGTGGGGAGCGTGAGCTATACCGGCGCGCAGGATCGGATCGCGGCGCAGGATGCGGGGAAGGTCAGGGTGACGGCCACCGAGACCGCGGATGCCGTGCGGTTGCCGGATTCGGATCATTACGCGGGCAACCAGGCGCGGTATCAGGCGCCCGTGCAGTGGAACAGCGACGGCAAGACCGAGACCGCCACCGTGGACGTGCCCGGGCCGCAGGTCGCGGGGGCCACGGTGACGGTGTGGATCAAGAACGGGCAGCCGACGCAGGCGCCCGCACGGCCGGGAGCCGCGGCCGCCGAGGGGATCGGGACCGGGCTCGCGGTGCTGGTCGAGACGTGGTGTGCGGCCGCCGCGACCGTATGGTTCACGGGTACGGTGTTCGATGCCAGACGCTATGCGCGCTGGGAGCGTGAGTGGCGTGGCATCAATCGGCCGATCGGGAAGGACACCCTGTAGCGGGGTGGGATCGGCTGCGCCGGTTCAGTATTCGCCGTCGATCAGGTTCTGTGGCGGCTCGCCCGCCAGGTAGCGTGCGATCTCCGCGGTGGCGATGGTCCAGCCGCGCTGCAGGTTTCCGCTGCTGCTGCCACCGACGTGCGGGGTGAGCAGCAGGCCCGGTGCGTCCCACAGCGGGTGCCCGGCGGGCAGTGGTTCCGGATCGGTGACGTCGAGGATGGCGCGCAGCCGGCCGGATTGCAGTTCGGCCAGCAGGTCGTCGGTGCGCACCACGGGGCCGCGGGCGGCATTGACGAGAATCGCGCGGTCGGGCATGCGGGCCAGGAACGCCGCGTCGACCATGCCGATGGTGGCCGTGGTGACCGGAACCATGAGCACGACCGCATCGAAATGCGGGAGCAGGTCGGGGATTTCACCGACGCCGTGCACGCCCTCCCGGGCCTGCGTACCGACCAGTTCGACTGTGGTGTCGAACGGCAGCAGCATGCGCTGCAATTCCGTCGCCAGATCACCCGCACCGATGATCAGAATTCGCTTGCCGTGCAAGGTGTCCGTGCGGTGCTGGATCCAGCGGTGCTCACGCTGGGCCACGGCGAATTCGATGAATTCCCGGTAGACCGTGAGCAATCCGGTGATCGTCCACTCGGCGGTGCTCGCCCCGTGCGCACCCCGGGCCGTCGAGATCATCACCTGATCCGGCAGCGCGCCCACCCAGGCCTCGGCGCCCGCAGTCAACAGCTGTACCAGCCGCAGCTTCGGCAGCGACCGCGCCACCGCCATGCTCTCCGGCCGGCTGGCCAGGAAGGCGGGCACCAGCACCTCCGCCGCATCCGCCCCGGCGGGCAATGGCTCGCCGAGGGTGTAAC
>NZ_JBHZCS010000021.1:0-8958 GCF_042755705.1 Nocardia sp. NPDC059154 | reverse complement strand
CCGCATCACCTTTTCTGGTGGAACCCCCCCCCCCCCCCTTCCTGCCAACACCCCCACCCCCCCGGCCCCCCCTCTTCCCCCGCGGTCGGTTCCGATCAGTATCGGGGATGGGCGAGGTAGCGGGCGGGTGCGCCCAGCAGCCAGCGGATCAGGGCCACGGTCAGCACGATGATGCCGAGGGCGGTGAGGGCCGGGGTGGCGATGAGCCAGCCCGCGTCGAGCAACGCGAGGCCGAGCACGGCGAGCATTCGATTGTCCTCTGCGGACCGGAGTCCTAGTTGGCGGCGGATTCGGTTTTCGCGGGTGTCCCCGGACGGTTGAGGAAGCGGTTGACCGACCAATTCGGCTTCGCGAATACACGTTTCGGCGTCGTCTTGGCCATGGGAACCAGCGGCTGCCGGGGCTGCTCCACGTTACGCGCCGCCGTGGCCGCCGGCGCCGGTTTCGCGAGTTCCTTTCGCGCCGCTGCCATCTCGCGCCGCGACCGGCGCAGCTCGCGCCGCGCGACCGTGCCGCGTCGCGACGTGGTCCAGATTCCGGCCAGCGTGAGGATGAATCCCGCCGTGCCGATCGCGCCGATCAGAATTCCGTAGGCGAACAGCAGCCCGGCGGATCCGTGATAGGTGTGGTCGAAAACGGTGAAGCCATTGGGAAGCGCATGTGTGCCACCGCTGTTGGCCTGGATCCCGGCCACGCCCACGGTCACAGCACCCAGCAGAGCGATGAGCCCGATGATTGTGAACATAGTGGGGCAATGCCCGTTCATCCGCAGGTCAAACCCCGGACCGGTGGGTTGTCCGGCGAGTCCCGCTCGCGGAGTCTGTCGGCTCACGGCCATCCGGTGTCCCGTCCGCGGACGGTTCCTGTCCCGTGGTGCGCTGCTGGTAGGTCCGTAGGACTGTCAGCTGGGCCGATTCGGCGGCGTGGTCGGCCTGGCGGAGGGCCGCGACTTGGTCGGGTGGGTCGGCGAGGAAGAAGCTGCCGCTGCCGGGTCTGCCGGCGATCCCGAGTCGGTTCATCTTCTTCGGCACCGGTGCGCCCTGGTAGTCCAATGGGATTGGGTGGCCGTGCTCGTCGACGGGGCCGAGTGATTGGTGCAGCTCGATGTATTCGCCGTGGGGGAGGCGACGAATCACGCCGGTTTCGATGCCGTGCTCGAGTACGGTCCGGTCGGCTCGCTGCAATCCGACGCAGATCCGGTAGGCGATGAAGTAGGCCAGCGGCGGCAGCAGCAGGATGCCGATGCGGCCCGCCCAGGTGGTTGCGTTGAGGGAGATGTGGAACTTGTACGCGATGATGTCGTTGGCGCCCATCAAGGTCAGGATCACATAGGTGGTGATGGACATGGCGCCGATGCCGGTGCGCACCGGCACGTCCCGGGGACGTTGCAGCAGGTTGTGGCGGGCGGTGTCGCCGGTGAGGCGCTTCTCGATCCACGGATAGACGATCAGCACCGCGAAGATCAGGCCCATGATCAGGGCGACCCAGAATGCGGCGGGGATGGTGTACCGGCCCAGATACAGTTCCCACGGCGGCATGGTGCGGGCCAGGCCCTCGGTCCACATCATGTAGAAGTCCGGTTGCGATCCCGCCGACACCTGGGAGGGGTTGTAGGGGCCGAGGTTCCAGATCGGATTGATCTGCAGCAGGCCGCCCATGAGCGCCAGCGCGGCCAGCGTGAACGCGAAGAACGCGCCCTGATCCAGGGAGAAGACCGGCACGATCCGAGTGCCGATCACGTTGCGTTCGGTTCGCGCCGGCCCGGGGTATTGCGTGTGCTTCTGGTACCAGACCAAGGCGATGTGAGCGGCGATCAGGGCGAGCATGATGCCGGGGATCAGCAGCACGTGGGTGATGAACATGCGGGGCACGATGATGTTGCCGGGGAAGTCGCCGCCGAAGAGCATCCAGTGCAGCCAGGTGCCGATGACGGGCAGGCCCATCGTGATGCCGCCGAAGGCCAGTCGCAGCCCGGTGCCCGAGAGCAGATCGTCGGGCAGCGAATAGCCGAAGAAGCCCTCGAACATGGCCAGGATCAACAGGATGGCGCCGATCACCCAGTTGGCCTCGCGTGGTTTGCGGAACCCGCCGGTGAAGAAGACGCGGAACAGGTGCACGATCATCGAGGCGACGAATAGCAGTGCGGCCCAATGGTGGACCTGACGGATGAACAGGCCGCCACGGATTTCGAAGGAGATGTTCAGGGTGGATTCGTAGGCCCGGGACATCGTCACTCCGCGCAGCGGCTGATACGGCCCGTTGTAGACCACGTCGGTCATCGACGGATCGAAGTACAGCGTCAGATATACGCCGGTCAGTATCAGGATGATGAAGCTGTAGAGCGCGATCTCACCGAGCAGGAACGACCAGTGCGTGGGGAAGACCTTGTTGATCGACCGTTTGACGAACGCCGCGAGGCGATAGCGCTCGTCGGCCGCGTTGGCCTGGACGGCGAGGGCGGATGTGTGGCGTCGGATCCGTGCCATGACCGGTCTCCTTCGGCATGCCGGGTCGCGTCCGCCCGGCAGAGCGTGACATCACACCTTGTCGTTTCTGGTCTACGCCGCGAAGATGAAGCATCCATGAAGATCAACTCGCTGCGTTCCGAGGGCGCGGTTCGGGTGTAGTCATGAACGGGATGGACTCGCGTCAGGGTTGCCCGGCGTTGCCGATGCCGAGAATGTGGGCGGGAGGCTGATCCATATGCGCGTGCTGGTGGTCGAGGACGAACCGAAAATGGCACGGCTGCTGCGCCGGAGCCTGACCCAGGAGGGGTATGCCGTCGACGTCGCGGCCGACGGACCCGATGGCTACGGTGCGGCCGCCAGCCGCGCCTACGACGCGGTCGTGCTGGATGTGATGCTGCCCGGATTCTCCGGGCTCGAGGTGTGCCGGCGATTGCGGAACGAGGGCGTCTGGGTGCCGGTGCTGATGGTGACCGCGCGCGGCGCGGTGCGCGACCGGGTCACAGGCCTCGATGACGGTGCCGACGACTTCCTCACCAAGCCGTTTCATCTCGACGAGCTGTTTGCCCGGTTGCGTGCCCTGATCCGCCGCGGCCCGGTCCCGCGGCCGACCGTGCTGCGGGTCGGCGACCTTCGCATCGATAGCGCGGCGCGGCGATGCTGGCGCGGTGACGATGAAATCGTGCTCACCGCAAAGGAATACGCACTGTTGGAGATGTTCGCGCGGCAGCCGGGCGCGGTGCTGACCCGGGAACTGCTCACCGAGCACTGCTGGGATTTCGCGTACGAATCGCGCTCCAATGTCGTGGACGTCCACATCCGCGGACTACGGGAAAAGATCGACCGTCCGTTCGGCGTGATATCGCTGGAGACCGTGCGCGGCGCGGGCTATCGGCTGCGCAGGGACGGCGGCCGGATAGAAAGTCCCACAGCATGATTCGCCGCTGGCCGCTACGGTCTGCTGCCTACTGGATTGACGCGTGCAGACCAATCCCGCGCAGGATCGGTTCGGCGTCCCGCGGGCGGTCAGTCGAGAAGGTCGAGGGCGGTGAGGATATCGGTGGCTTCGGTGCGGGTGGCGTAGTTGGGGTGAACGTCGATCCAGCGAATTGTTTTGTCGCCGTCGATGACCAACACGGTCGGCATCGGCAAGCCGTATCCGTTGTCGGCGTTGAATGTTGGCAGATCCAGGCCCAGGCTTCGCTGGGCTTCGCGGACCTGGTCGGTGGGTGCGGTGAGGACGCCGAGTGCTCGGGCGATCTGGTTCCCGGGATCGGAGAGCACGGTGAAGGTCAGATCGTTCTTCTCCGCCATGGTCAGCGAGCCGTCGGGCTTCTGTGGACTGAGCGCGATCAAACCGATGCCGCGCTCGGTCAGGGTCGGCGCCAGCTGCTCTTCGTATGCCCGTAGAGCCAGGTTGCAGTAGGGGCACCAGGCACCGCGGTAGATGACGAGGACCGCCGGCTTCCCGGCGAGGGCCGCGTACAGGCTGGTGGGGTTGCCATGAACGTCGAGGAGGTCGGCGTCCGGCATCGCAGTTCCCGCCTGCGCGACGCCCTCGGGGATCCCGTCACCGGCGAGGCCGGCCTGCTCGGCGCCGAAGGCGGCCAAGGCGCTCTCGGGGATCTGGTCGACCATGGACTGGTGCATGAGCTCAACGCGCTGGGCGATGGTGGTGTTCGTGCTGGTCATATCCGTCCCTTTCCAGGCAGAGGAAGCGAGGAGGCAAGCACCCGGCCCATTCGGCCCGGTGCTCGGCGAAAATGGATTCGCTACTCCAGTCCTACCGAGACGAAATTGGAATATCAATGCCACTTTTCTGGGCGTTGTCCGCGGCGGGCCGGGTGCGGGACGCGATGTGGTCGATCATCGTGTCCAGGGCGATTTCCAGTGGCGCGGTGTCGCGTTGCAGCTGGGTCAGCAGCAGCGCCCCCTGCAGCGCGGCCAGGGTGGTGGTGGCGAGTTTGTCCGGGTCGGCGGCGGGGTCGAGGCGACCGGCCTCGGCCATGGATCGCAGCCCGGACCGAACCCCGGATTCCCAGCGACGGAACGCGGTGGCGACATCGGCGCGGGCAGTGGAATTGATCTCGGCCAGTTCACTTCCCAGCGAACCCAGGGGGCAGCCGCCCCGGCAATGCATCCGTCGCTGGTGCGCGACGAGGAAGTCGCGCCAGGCCCGGAAACCGTCGACGGTGTCCAGGCGGGCGAACATGGGTTCCTGCCCGCCGACGACGGTGTCGCTCTGATAGGCGATCACCGCGCGGATCAGCGCGTTCTTGTCGGTGAAGTAGTGGTAGACCTGCGAGTTGCTCACCCCGGCTGCATCGCGTACGTCCTCGACGGTGGTCGCGGCGACACCGTGCTCGAACATCAACTGCGCTGCCGCCACCACGATCCGTTGCCGCGTCTGCTCGCCCTTCGGTGTCAGGCGCCGAGGCTTCGTGCTGCTCATAACCTTCACGATATCGCGATTTCTGGAATTGACATTCCATTTTGGTCGGCACACGATTGGCCTGATAGAGCCAAATTCTTCCATCGAGGGAGATCGTCATGAAGAACCTGCAGACGCGGTACGGGCCCTATGCGCTGGTGACCGGAGCATCAGCGGGCATCGGCGCCGAATTCGCCGCCCAGCTCGCTGCCGCCGGGTTCAATCTCGTGCTGGTAGCCCGCCGCAAGCAACGCTTGTCCGCGCTGGCCGACCGCCTGCACGCAGAGCACGGCACCGTCGCGGAGATCATCGAGCTGGACCTGGGCAGCCCCGGCGCCGTCGACGAGCTGACCCGGCGCACCCAGCCCCTCGACATCGGCCTGGTGGTCGCCGCCGCAGGCGTGGTCACCGCGGGCCGGTTCCTGGACAACCCGCTCGCCGCCGAGACCGCGCTGGTAGAGCTCAACCTGGTCGTCCCCATGCAACTCGCCCACGCCTACGGCCGCCGGTTCAGTGCACGAGGCGGCGGCGCGCTGATCCTGGTCGCCTCGACCATCGCGTTCGCGCCCGCCCCCTACCTGGCCAATTACGCGGCTGCGAAGGCCTATATCGCCTCTTTCGGCCAGGCATTGCACTACGAACTGCGCCGCACCGGCGTCGACGTCCTCACCCTCGCCCCCGGCCCCACGCACACCGAGGGCGTGGAAACCGCCGAAGGCATCGACTTCACCAAGCTGCCGCTACCGATGGCCACCGCCAGCGCGGTCGTCACGAAGGCACTGCGGGACCTGGGCCGCAAACCCCTGCTCATCCCCGGCCGCATGAACAAGATCAGCGACTTCATGGGCAAATACCTCACCCCGCGCCGCATGCAGACCATCATGTTCGGACAGCTGATCGGCCGCGCCACCACCAGCAACTGACAACCCCCATTGGGCTCGCGGCACACCGGAAGACATTCGGTCGCATAGCAATTCGGGTATTCCAGGCTGAAGAACACCCTCGGATTCGCCGGGGGCACTCGCGGTGCGTCCCGGGCCGGGCGGCACCTGCCCGGCTGAATTAGGATCGCTGATCGGTGACAGCCTCGGGGGCTGCCACCCACGCGAACTCGAATGAGCGCTGCGGCCTCGACATGGCATACCGGTCGGTACTATTCGAGCAGCTGTCAGGACACACCGTTCGAGTTCGCGAGAGGACCGGCGATGGCAGTGAGACGGAAGTGACCGGGCTGCCGCGCTACGCGCCGATGCTGGCCACGGCCGGTGTGGTTCCCCACGATGACGCGAAATGGAACTACGAAGTCAAGTTCGACGGCATCCGCGCCATCTGCTACGTCAGCGATGGTCTGCGGCTGATGTCCCGCAACGACAAGGACATCACCGCGGCCTGGCCGGAACTCGCCGCGCTCGGACCGTCGAGCCCCGCCTTCGTCCTGGACGGTGAAATCGTTGCGCTCGCCGAGGACGGACGATCCTCGTTCGAAGCTCTTCAGCCGCGGATGCATCAGCGCAACCCTGCCCTGATTCGATCCCTGGCCACTACGACCCCGGCCACCTACATGATCTTCGACCTGCTCCACGTCGGTGATCGTTCGCTGATCGACCTGCCCTACCGGCAGCGGCGGGAATTACTCGAACAACTCGACCTCCGCGGACCGCACTGGCAGACACCACCCCGCCTGAAGGGTCCCGGTGAGGCGGTGCTCGACGAATCACGACGCCTACGGCTGGAAGGCATCGTCTGCAAACGCCTCGACGGTCCCTATCTGCCCGGGCGGCGCAGCCCACTCTGGATCAAGGTCAAGAACGTCCGTGATCAGGAAGTCGTCATCGTCGGCTGGCGCCCGGGCGCCGGGCAGCGAGCCGGTCACATCGGCTCACTACTGATGGCAGTTCACGACGACACGGGCGAACTCACCTACATCGGTAACGTCGGCACCGGCTTCACCCAGGCAACGCTCGACGACCTGAGTGCGAAACTCCAACCCCTGCAACGCAACACACCCTCCGTGGAGGCTCCCGTGCCCGACGCCGTTTGGGTCGAACCCGAACTCGTCGGCGAGGTGACCTTCACCGGCTGGACCAGCGACGCCCGACTCAGGCATCCATCGTGGCGTGGATTGCGGTTCGACAAGAACCCACGCGAAGTCCGCCGAGAGCCGTAACGTCGCATGGGCTGTCGGGTTCTGAGAAGGCTCATTCGAGCTTCGTGAATGTGAGGTGGGTACGGCCTATTGGCACCGGTTCCCGCGCGCACGACAACAGTGTCGGATGGTCGGTCCCGGCGGGCCACGACGGTGATGGCGGCTCGTCTATATCGGTTGTGTCGGAACGGCTTTCAGTGATCTGGCTCGTCGGGTGCTGCGACGCACGCTCGATGAATTGGCGATCGTGCACCCGGCGATCACTGGGCCGATGCCGAGCGGGGTGGCGCGGGCCGCGCGCTGGGTCGAGCCGGTTCTGGTCGCCGATGCCGAGCAGATGACGGTGTTCGGCGTCAGCGTGCAGACCGCGGAGGCCGCGCGGCTGTGGCGCCGGCACCCGGGTGGTGTATCGCCCGGGTGCATGAGGTGGAGGGATTGCCGGCGGTCTAGGCGACGGACGGGTCGGTGCGCCGGGCCGCGGCCTGCGCATGCGCGGTGTAGCGGACCGTGAACACGGCTGGGATTGCGAAGGCCGTGACCTGGACTGCGGTCCGCGGGCCATCGGTGTGTGCCAGCACTGCGAGGGCGATGCACCCGATGGTGAAACTGACGGTCCATGCGGTGGTGATGACGTAATTGACGCGGATGAACCCTGGGTTCGACCACAGTTCCGGCGGCGTCGACTGCTTCGCGATCGGCAGGGTGAACGGCGTGCCGACGAGCATCGAAATACCCGCGACGAGCATCAGGACACCACTGGAAATCGCAGGTGAGTACGGGTGCAGCGGAGTGTTGGGGTCGGTGAACGCGAGGATCGTGAACGCGATGAAGAACACCGCTGAGCCGATGTCGATGACCATCGCGGTGACATCCCTCCCGGCCCGCAACAGCCGGGCGATCTCGATCAGCGAAAGGCACGCGGCGATCAGGGCGGCCCACTGCCAATGGTGTGCCGGCACGACCGCATAGACGATCCAGGGGGCGAAAGTACGCAGGTAGGACATGACTGGCTGGCTCCTTGGAGATGTCACTTCGACATGTTGGATACGGATAGTCCGGTACCGGAATGTCCGCCAATAGTGATATTCCGGTGACGACATGTCAAGACCGCAATATAGACTGGCGTCATGAGCCTCAGACACGCCCTGCTGGGCCTGCTGGCGGACCGGCCGGCCAGTGGCTACGACCTGCTGCAGCGGTTCGCCGGATCGCTGGACAGTGTGTGGTCCGCATCGCAGACCCAGGTGTATACGGAGCTGACGAAGCTCGCCGGCGAAGGCTTGATCACGGCCTCCGAAGAGGGTCCACGCCGGCGCAAGGAATACGCGCTCACCTCCGCCGGGGACGCCGAACTCGAGAACTGGCTCGTCGCATCCGAATCGAAGACGCCCGCACGGAACGAGATGCTGCTGCGGGTCTTCTTCCTGGGCTTCCTCTCCCGGCGCCAGGCCCTGGACCATCTCGCCGGCATCGAGGAGCGATCCCGCGCAGGACGAGACGAACTGGCGGCTATGGAGCGCTCGACCGAATGGACCGACGACGATTTCTCCGCCAACGGGCGACTGGCCTTGGAGTGGGGGCAGCGCTTCTGGACGATGAACCGAGAATGGGCGCAGTGGGCGCAGGAGCAGATCGCCGCACGGCAATCACACGAGTCCGAGGAAACTCCCACGCAATGACCGTTTGTGTGAAGGTTGTGTGTCGACCCGGGCCGTTCCGACAGCGCGCCCTCATCGCCCACAGCCGTCCACGAAACCGTCAGCGCCACAACGCCACAGGTCCGGTGGTCGCCGCTGACACCGATCTCGCGAGACAGCACACCTAGGTTCTGTTTCGAAGTGTTGAGGGCGGGCCTGTGGCTCGCCCTCAACTGTGTCGCAGCCACTGGTTGATGACAGCGATATGGATCGTGGCCT
>NZ_JBHZCS010000020.1:118019-138163 GCF_042755705.1 Nocardia sp. NPDC059154 | reverse complement strand
AGCGACATGATCAACAACTTCGGCGACAACGGCTTACCGGTATTCCAGGCCGGGCACTGCGACTGACAACGACCACACTCGGTACACGTGGTGACATCGAGAATGTCCTTCCAGGAGAAGTCCTCGAACCTACCCACACCGAAGGTGTCGTTGTCCGGGTCCGCGGTCTCCATCTCGATCGGCTTACCGTTCGACATCATCGGCTTGGCCGCACCCAGCGCCACGCCGCCATCGGCCTCACGCTTGAAATAGATATTGAAAAACGCGGCGAACCGGTGCCACGCCACACCCCAGTCGATATTGCGGCTGACCACCACGACCCACACCAGCGCCGTCATCAGCTTGCAGAACGCGAAGACCGAGACCGCCGCGGCGCTCGCGGGCAGCAGCTTGGCGATATTCATGCTGACGAAGTCGCTGGCGGCATGGTGCTCACCGGTGTAGGCCTGCACCAGTGCCTTCACACCGACCATGCTGATGCCCTCGGCGAGCACGATGAGCTCGACGAAGTAGGCCGCCAGGAAGTTGGAGCCGGAGAACCGCGAGAGCCGCGCGGGCCGCCGCGGGTGGTTGGCCTGCCGAATGATGATGAGCGCCAACGCACCGACGATGGTGCCCAGGCCCAGCAGCTCGTCGAGCAGGTGATAGACGAGGGTGTCACCGATCCACGGCCACGTGAAGGTGGGGCTGAAGATCTGCCCCTGCGCCTGGAAGACGGTGACGAACCCGAGCAGGAAGCCGACCATGACCAGCCAGTGCGCCCAGCCGACGGTCCGGAACTTCACCATGCGGGTGTGCGCCGCGAATTCCTTGACCAGGGTGGCGATTCGGGGCAGAAACGGCCCGAACCGGTCCGGTGCCGGCTGCCCCAGCCGGATGGTGCGCACGATATTGCGCACCGCCAAGACGAACCCGGCCCACGCGGGCACACCGACCAGTATGGAGATGATGCCCAGCGTTATTTGCAGGGGGCTCATGCAGTGGCCTTTCATTCACGAAGCGACGCTGTGCCGCTCGGCGCTCGTCGCATCATAACTTGCGCCAAGTTACCCACGGGTAACTAATCACAATTCATGTTACCCGCGGGTAGGGTATCAGCGTTCTCGGCGGATCGAGGCGCCCCACGCGCGCCGGATATGGTGTGCCGCAAATTCATTCGATACGACCGCGCTCACCTCAGCGGAACCGGCTCGTCGGCACGATGGGGCGCAGCGGATTCCGGGAGCGCCGGGCATAGGCGGCCGGGTCGATGCCGCGCAGTCGGCAGATCTCGGCGAGCCCGCCGGTCAGCAGCAGGTCGGCATCCGTCAGCGCGCGAACGGTTTCCGCGCCGAGCACCACCATGAGTTGCCGGATCTGCGTGATCCACGCGCTGATCGCCGCGATCAGCGCATCGACGCCCTCGGACTCGAGGATCGTCAGGAAGTGCCCGGATACCCCCACCGCGCGGGCGCCGAGCGCCAGGGCGCGAACGACATCGAGTGGAGTGCGCACCCCGCCGGAGGCGAGCAGCGTGACCCCGTTCGTCAGGGCCGCTTCGGTTCCGTCGACCAGGCAGGCCGGGGTGGACAGGCCCCAGTCGGCCGGCAGGCCGAAGTCGGCTCCTCGTCGCCGGGCATTCTCGATCAGCGCGAAATTCGTTCCGCCATTGCCGGATACGTCGACGATCCGCACGCCGAGCTCGGCCAGCCGCGTGACCGTGTCGGCGCTGATCCCGAACCCGACCTCCTTCACGATCACCGGTATGCCCAGCGTCTCGGTGAGGCGAGCGATATGGCGCGGCCAGGCCGAGAAGTCCCGATCGCCCTCCGGCATCACGATCTCCTGGATCGCATTGACGTGCACCTGCAGTGCGTCGGCACCCAACAGCTCCACCGCGCGCATCGCCATCTCCGGTGTGGCATTGGCGTTGACATTGGCGATGACGTAACCGTCCGGATTCTCGCCGCGCAGCACCCGGTAGGTCTCGGCCACCGAACCGTCTGCCAGGTATGCGCTCATCGAACCCGACGCGATCGCCAAGCCGGTCTCCCGCGCGGCGATGGCCAGCCCACGATTCACCTCGCCGGTGCGGGCGCTGCCGCCGGTCATCGCGTTGATGTACAGCGGCACCGGCCACGTCGTGCCGCCCACCTCGGTGGCGAGCGAGACGGCGTGCTCCGCGGTGCCCCGCAGGGCGTGGTGGACGAAGGCGACCTCATCGAACGGAGACGGGCGATGCCCGGCCATCGATTCGCGATGCTGCGCGACGGCCAGGCGGACATGATCGTCCTTGCGGCTGGCATAGCTCATCTGATGCTCTCTTTCCTCTCGGGTACCCGGAGATTCAGCGGTTCGATGCCGGCGGCTCGCCAGCGCTGGCGCAGGGTCGGCGCGCGGGCTGGATCGATCAGGGCGATCCCGCAGTCGCCGCCGCCCGCGCCGGAGCTCTTGGCCGCGGCACCGAGTTCCTCGGCCAGAGAGCGCAATCGAGACAGTTCGGGGCTCTCGATGGCGGTACCGGATACCGCGGCCAGGTCACGCAGCAAGCGACCGGCGGTGCTCAGCGCGAGCTCGGCCGCTCGATCGTCGCCGGAGCGGCACGCCGTCGCGAACTGCTCGACGCACTGATCGCTGGCGGTGACGAACTGCCGATAGGCCGAACCATGGTGTCGGACGGCCCGTTTCATGGCCGTGACCAGCGTGCTCGAATCCGCTGGTCGCCCAACCCATCCCACTTCCAGGGACAGCTCGCGAGGGGGCGGCAGCGACTGTACCGTCAGATGTTTCCACGGCCGCCGGATCAGCGCCCCGAGTTCGGTGTCCGGCCGCGCCAGCGCCGCGGTCAGGGCCGCGCGATCCGGGGTCCGGTAGTACACCCAGCCGCCGTGCGCCGAGGCCGCGACATCACCTCCGGAGCAGTTTCGATCCACCGAGAACACCGACAGCAGAGCCAGTTTCGTCTCGGTGTCCGGATCCAGCGGCAACCCGTAGGCCCGGGCGGCAGCCCGTACCACCGCGACGGTCACCGCTCCGGAGGACCCCAGCCCGTATTTGCGTCCGGTGGCGGAATCATCCAGTTGGGAGTCGATTTCGAGGGTGAAGCCCACCGGCTCGTGCCCTGACTCGGCGGCGTAACGATCGACGATGGCCAGGGCCGCCAGCACATGGGACAACCCGGCCGCTTCGGCTGACCTCACCGAGACCGGCTCGAAACCCGTTTCCCGGCAGACGAATTCGGTTGGACGATCGGGGGCACGGCTGGTCATGATCGTCCGGACAGCGGGACCGTTCGAGCTCACCGGGGTAAGGCGCACGCGCACGTAGCGATCGATGCCGACCAGCACCGCCGCGCTGCCCGGGTCCAGGACCGCGTATTCGCCGACGATGTACAGCTTGCCCGGAACAGCAACGGTGATCATCGTTCTCCGCTGTCGGAGACGGCGGCACCGGGCCCGGCGGTGGTGACCACGATCCGCTCCACTCCCCCGGCCACCTCGGCGACGGCCGCCGCGACGAGGGCGCTGTCGCGGGAATCGCACAGCACCTTCACATTCGGACCGGCGTCCATCGTGGCCCAGGCGCCGATGCCCGCGGCACGCAACTCCAGCACGAGGTCCAGCACACGCAGGGTGCCGGGTGCGAAATACCGTACGGCCGGTCGAGCGCCGAGCATGGTGGCATGCATCCCGAGGGCGTTGGCCTCGGCGATCTCCCCTACGGTCGCCAGATCGCCCTCGCGCAGCGCCGCCCGCATGCGGTCCAGGTCTCGGCCGGACTCCGCCACCCACGGCGGATAGAACGGCGACGTGGCCATGGTCCGCCGCATGGCTTCCCTACTGGGAACCGCCTTTTCGCGGGTATCGACCAGGGCCACCACCAGCGCCGGGTCCAGCAGCGGCGCCTCGATCGGCTCGGCGAAGCTGCTCAGGTCACCGGCCGCGCCGGCACCCACGCCACGCCACCACACCGCGAAGCCACCGAAGACCGAGCGTGCCGCACTGCCGGACCCGCGACGCGCCAGCCGGGACAGCGCGGCTCGATCCAGGTCCAGTCCGTAGGCGGTCGCGGCGGCCAGCGCCAGTGCGGCGAAACCCGCTGCCGAGGATGCCAATCCGGCTCCGGTCGGCACCGTGTTCACGGTGTCCACCACCGCGTATCGCCGGTCGCTGGACCGCTCGCGCACCAGCTCGAGAAACCGCGAGACCGGCGCGGCGAACGCCTCGGGTGCCGGGGCGCCGGCGAAGGTCACCCGGTCGGCGGTCGGGTCCGGCCCCACCGTGACCCTGGTCGTGGTCGGGAATTCCCGCAGGGTCAGCGACAGGCTGGTGGTCATGGGCAGGTGCAGGACCTCGTCCCGCTTGCCCCAGTACTTGATCAGGGCGATATTCGGATGCGCGATCGCCGCAACGGAATTCATACGTCCACCGGATTCAACGGAACCTCGAGACAGCGCTGGGCACCCGCCGCGAGCAGTGCCGCGCGGATGGCGGGGGCGTCGGTGGTCAGTGCGATGACGCAGCCGCCGAGTCCGCCGCCGGAGAGTTTGGCGCCCAGAGCTCCCCCGGCCAGTGCGGCGGCCACCAACTCGTCGACGGCCGGGCAGCTGACGCCCAATCGCACCAGAATCCGCTGTGCGCCGGTCATGGCATCGCCCAGCTCGGCGAACCGCCCGAGCCGCAGATCCTCGGCAGCACCGTGGGTGAGCTGCCCGGCCCGCTCGAGCAGATCCTCACCTGCCGCGCCGAGGGCGTGCAGTCGCCGGCGCGCGGTCGCGACCGCCGCTCGGGTGCTGCCCGCCACACCGGTGTCGCCCACCACCAGGACCGCTCGATCCGCGCTGTCCGCCACCGGAAGTGGCCGCGCCACCCCGTCCTGGAACCAGAGCGGCCCGGCCGAGCCGATCACCGTGCGCGCGTCGACACCGCTGGCGTTCCCGTGCGCCAGCGCCTCCGATTCCTGAATCAGCGCGAAAAGTGTTTCGTCGGAAAGCTTTCGATCCCACAGATCGGCGACCGCCCTGATGATGGCCGCCGCGATCGCCGCGCTCGAACCCAGACCCCGCCCGCTCGGGATATCGCTGTCGACGGTGATGGCCAGGCCGTCATCGGGAACCCGGAGATGGTGGCAGACCGCCGCTACCGCCAGCCGCGACACCGCGGTATCGCCCGGCCCCGCAGCCGGTCCCCGACCTGCCGCGTTCGTCGACTCCACGGTGACCGGGCCCCTGGATCGGCGCGCGGTGGCGGTGACCCCCACGAGCGGCACCGGCAGCGAGATCGCCGGACGACCGTAGAGCACCACATGCTCACCGAGCAGGATCAGTTTGGCGACAGCCCGGCCATGACCGAGGGTGGGGTCCGCCGACCGTTCAGCACCCATCCTCATGCCTGGATCAGGTGACATGCCTCGTACATTCGCGAATGCTCGGCAACGGCCCGCAAACGGAACGGTCCGGCCCCGTCGACCGCCAATACCGTCGACGAACCGTCCTCGGGCAACTCGAAATCCCTTATCTCACGATATCTTTCGTAGGAGATCGGCTCCCGTCGCGCGATGGCGGACTGGTTGGCCGAGGTTCGCAGTCGCCGCCGATATCCCGGCACCATCGACAATCCGAAAAACTCCGCGACACAACCCGATCCGTAGCTCAGCATTCCGACGGAGCGCCCGCCGAGGTCCTCGGCGTGGTCGAGCAACGACATGAGACCCACGTACAGCGAGGCCGTATAGCTGTTGCCGACAAGGCGATTGTAGATAGTGGTGTGTGCGAGGTCCGCGTCCAGCCGCGCGTTATCGGTGTCGATACCGTGGATTTCCAGCAACCGCGCGTGGGCCTTGTAGGCCATTCTGGTGAACGGCTGGTGATAGCAGAACGCCGCGAAATCCTGGATCGCCCGGCCGCCGCGGACTTCGTAGTCCTTCCAAACCTGTTCCACCGCTTCGAGATACAACGAGACCGACAGCTTGCCGTCCACCATCGGTGTCGAGCGGTGGTTGGGTCGCCAGAAGTCCTGCACATTGGCGGTGTACAGACCCGACACGGGCTCGAGGACCGCGACGGCCGGGTCCGCCGACACCAGCATGGCGACGGCGGCCGCGCCCTGCGTGGCCTCGCCGGCGGAACCGACATCGTATTTCGCGATATCGCTGGCGAGCACCAATACCTTGTGGTCGGGGTCGCGGTGCACGAGTCCGGCCGCGAAGTGCAGCGCCGACGTGCCCCCGTAACACGCTTGCTTCAATTCCACCGCCCGCGTCGAGGACGGTAAGCCCAGCAGGTCCTGCACATGGATCGCGGCCGCTTTGGACTGGTCGATCCCGGTTTCGGTGGCGAGCAGGACGGCGCGGATATCCCCGGCATCGTGCTCGGCCATGATCTGCTTCGCCGCAGCGGCGGCCATGGTGACGATGTCCTCGTCCGTCGCCGGGACGGTCTGCGTGCTCTGCCCCAGGCCGATGGTGTACTTGCCGGGGTCGACGCCGTGCCGCTCCGCCAGCTCCTCGAGGTCCAGCGCGTAATGCCCGGTCGCCAACGCGATATCGTGAATTCCAATAGGGGACACCACGTCAATTCTCTCTATCCGATGGTGGGCGTTCGAAATTCAGATGCGTCCGCATCAGTTCGCCGGCGTTCGTCTGGGCCGCCAGCAGCGACAGTTCGCCGCACAGCACCGCCGCCGCTGTCACCACGGCGAGCCGGCGGGCGTTCGCCCCCGTCGCCCGGTCCGCACCGCAGCCCAACCTGGCGAGATTCGCCACGGCGAAATCCAGTCCCTTTCCGTTTCCGACGGTTCCGACAATGATGTTCGGCAGCGTGCACGAGAAATAGAGATCACCATCGCGGTCCTCGGCGTGCGTGATGCCCTGCGAGCCCTCGACGATATTGGCCGCGTCCTGGCCGGTGGCCAGGTAGACCGCCAGCAACATGTTCGCGTAATGCGCGTTCGCGGAACGGATTCCGCCCGCCAGACTCGTTCCGATCAGGTTCTTGCGGACATTGAGAGCCGCTACCCGCCGCGCGGTCGTGTGCAGATCGTTCGCCACCACGGCACGCGGGATCAGCAGTTCGGTCACCACGTTCTTGCCGCGGCCGAGAATGCCGTTCACCGCGGACGCCTTCTTGTCCGTGCAGAAGTTCCCTGACACTGATTCGTAACGCAGACCGGGGAATACGCGCACCAGGTACGCGAGAAGGGCATCGGCGGCCAGGGTCGCCATATTGTGGCCGGAAGCGTCGCCGGTAGCGAATTCGAATCGCACGAACAGCAGATTTCCGGCGATCTGGTGCCGGACATCCAGAAGTTCGGCATAGCGGCTGCAGTCGGCGACGATCCGGCGCATCTCCCCCATGGAATCCCCGAGCCGGCGGACCGCCGACAGTGCCGCACCGGCGTCGTCGGCCTCGAGCAGGACCGACCGGGTCATCCGTTCGTCGACGAGTGTGCACACGACGCCGCGGTCGCAACGCCTGGTGATCTTGGCGCCGCGCGCCACCGACGGCCACAGCGGTGACTCGTAGGTGGCCAGCGGGACCTCGATCGGTTCGTCCACCACATTGCCAGTGATCTTGATCGGGCCCACCCAGCGCAACGGGACGACCGCCGCGTCCTTTTCACGCTCGGTACCGGTCATGGACATCGAATCTCCCCGAGCATATTTGTGTGATTGCGATTTACATATACGGAAACCGAAGTCGGCCACGGTATTACCGCACATGTCGATCTTCGGGACAAGGGCCGAGCGCACGTCGCCGATCCCACCGAGTGACGTATCCGACTGTGAGCCTGCACAGTGCACCCAACCACACCCCGTCAGGTCGCCTGTCCTGCGGCGATGGCTCGAATCACGCTGTGCAACTGCGGCTTTCGCCCAGTTGCACATCCCAGGTAGTGGCGCACGACCTGTGGATCGACACACTCTCACGGCACACAGAACGGTGTGCGATCACAACAACCATGCCGACCGGTCGAGTCCTCTTGCCGGAAGGGTGAGGCTGCGGTAATTTTCGAATTCTGACCCTGTAAGACCAAGGGGCACTACATATTTGGAGCACTCCTCGAAATTGAACCGCGTCAGAACAACCTTAGAGATTGCATCGCTGGTTACTATCGGCTCCCCGAGATCCGAGGGTGAGGATCATTCGCACATCGAAAGGTTGGTCGAGGCCGAGTGGCCTTTGCCGCCCATTCTCGTTCATCGGCCCACAATGCGGGTCATCGATGGATTTCACCGCACATTCGCCGCGCGACTGAAGGGATTCACACATATTGATGCATATCTGGTGGACGGTTCCGAGGAACTCGCATTCATCGTCGGGGTACGCGAAAACACAACCCACGGCCTGCCGCTGTCCCTGAGCGATCGGCGCGCTGCCGCGGAACGCATCATGCGGACGCATCCGCACTGGTCGGATCGTTCGATCGCAACCACCGCCGGCCTGTCCGCGAAGACCGTGGCATCGATCCGCGGCCGGATCGACGACGATTCGCGATCGAGCCATCGCCTGGGAAGTGATGGCCGCCTACGACCCGTCGACACCAAATCGGCCCGGCGCACCGCAGCCGAGCTGATCCTGGCGCGCCCGGACGCATCCCTGCGCAGCATCGCTCAAGAAGTCGGCTTGTCCCCGTCCACCGTTCGCGATGTTCGCGCCCGGCTCGAACGCGGGGAGGATCCGCTCGTTCATTCGAACGAAAACAGAACTCCCCGTACCTCACCGGAGTCGGAGAGCAAACTCTCGGACACCCCCGATCGGCTGACACCCCCCTCGCCTCCCGAGAAGCCGGCGGATCTCGGCGCCCTGCTGGCCCTGCTGGCCCGGGACCCGGCGCTGCGCATGAGCGCCAGCGGCCGCGACCTCCTGCGCTGGATGCATCAGCACGCGGTGAAGAGCACCGATATCGAGAAAATAGCCGACGCCATGCTCCCGCATACCCGGGACCACATCATCGAATTCGCGTATCAATGCGCGGTCAATTGGTCGAATATCGCCCAGGATCTGCAAAATCGCCCGGGCGCGACGCAGAACAACTAATTACTGGAGTAGTCGACATGTCAAAGATTGCAGTCCTCACGAGCGGCTTGCAGTACGATATCGTCGGAAAGAATCCGGAACGTCGGGCGGCGATCGCCGCGGCGACCGCACATGTGGCGGGATTCTTGTCCGATCTGCGGAAACGCGGCTATCCCGTCTTTCACCTGCAGCTCATCAACGAACCCGACGATCCCCTCGCCGAGCGGTACGACGGCCGTGTCCCCGCGCTGCGCGGCACGGCGGGCGCCGAGGTGATCCGGGACTTCCTCGAGCCGGACGATATCGTTCAGGAGCGGAGCAAGGACAGCGGATTCTACGAGACCGATCTGCACGAACGGCTCCAGGCAATCGGGGTCGAAACCCTGATTCTCATCGGTCTGCAAACCCAGATCTGCATTCAGACGACGGCGGCCGACGCATTCTTCCGCGGATACATCGTCGGCGTGCCCAGCGACTGCGTATTCTCCGCTGTCGAAGCCGACCGGCAGCGCGCACTCGAATGGCTCGAGGGCTACTGCGCCACGGTCGCCGATTCCGAGGAGATTCTGCGGACGATCGATGAGAACGGCGGTCTCCCCCGGAAGGAGACCAAGACACCGTGACTCTCGCAACCCAGCAGATCCAACTCGACCACGGCACCGGCGCGACACTGTCGAGCGAACTCGTGGCATTCATCGCGGAGACCTTGGGCGACGTCTATGTGGGCGAGATGGAGGACAGTGCCGTCCTCGCGGTGGAGGGCAGCCGTATCGCGATGACCACGGACAGCTTCGTGGTCGACCCTCCGTTCTTCGGCAATGGCGACATCGGAAAGATCGCGGTGTGCGGGACCGTCAACGATCTCGCGGTCTCGGGAGCGGCTCCGCGGTATCTCACGCTCGGAATGATCCTCGAGACGGGACTGCCGTTCGACCGCCTGTCCCGAGTGCTGACCTCCATCAGGGACACTGCTCGCGAAGCCGGCGTGCAGATCGTGTGCGGCGATACGAAGGTCGTGCGTGCCGGGGAAGCGGATCAGTTGTACCTCAACACAAGTGGGGTCGGTTTCTTCGGCCGGGAGCCGCTTCGGATGGACGCCGTGCGCCCCGGGGATGCGGTCATCCTGTCCGGTCCCCTCGGTAATCACACTGTGCATCTGCTGTCGATCAGGGAGGGTCTCGGCTTCGAAAGCCGGGTCCTCAGCGATTGCGCACCCCTCAACACCATGATCGACGGCGTTTTCGCCGCGGTGCCGACCGGATCGATTCGCTCGATGCGCGATGTCACCCGCGGCGGACTCGCGGCGGTGCTGCACGAGTACGCGGGCAAGTTGGACAAGACAATCCGGATCGAGGCTCCGGCATTGCCCATCCAGCACGAGACCGCGATGGCTGCGGACATGCTGGGGATCAATCCACTGCACTGTGCCAACGAGGGCTGTGTGGCGATCTTCATCGATCCCGAGGCGACCGATCAGGTACTCGCCGCGCTCCACGCGCACGAGTACGGCCGGCACGCCGTGGCGATCGGCGAAGTGACCGCACTCGATGGCGCGGTGGTCGTTCTCCGGGATTCCGCCGGCCACGAATCCACACTGCAACCTCTCCGCGGCGCCGAGCTGCCCCGGCTGTGTTGAACCGATGCCATGACCGAACATGCGACCTGGAAAATCAGGGTTACCGGCGTCGTTCAGGGCGTGGGCTATCGCCCGTTCGTCTACAAGCTCGCCCGTGAACGGCACTTGGCCGGATGGGTTCGCAACGATCCCGAGGGCGTGCTCATCGAGGCGAGCGGCCAAGAGTCCGTGCTGCGACGCTTCAGCGAGGAATTGGCGAGCAAGGCTCCGGAGTTGGCCCGCGTCGACGGGGTGGTAGCTCTCAGCAGATCGGCGGGGCGGTCGGCGGCCACCGATTTCGAGATCGTGCACAGTGCGCACAGCGGAGCGAAAGTCGCTCTGGTGCCCGCGGATACGCATGTGTGTGCCGACTGTCTGGCCGAGTTGCGCGATCCGGCCGATCGCCGTTACCGGTACCCGTTCATCAACTGCACGAACTGCGGTCCACGGTATTCGATCATTCGCGGACTTCCGTACGACCGGTCGCAGACCACGATGCGCTCGTTCACCATGTGCCAGAGGTGCGACCGCGAGTATCGGGATCCGATGAGCCGGCGCTTTCACGCACAGCCCAATGCCTGTGCGGACTGCGGACCTCGTCTGTTCCTCGCCGACGGGCAGGGAGCGGTCCTCGAGGGCGAGGACGCATTGCGCCGGTGCGCACGGGAATTGACGGCGGGGCGGGTCGCGGCCATCAAGAGTGTCGGGGGCTTCCACCTCGCCGTGGATGCGTGCCGCGCCGAGTCGGTGGCCTTGCTCCGCGAGCGCAAACGCCGGGATTCGAAACCCTTCGCCGTCATGGTTCGGGATCTGGTCACCGCCCATCGGATCGTGGAACTGTCCGCGGCGGAGGAAGCACTGCTGCGGTCGCCCGCGCGGCCGATCCTGTTGGCGCGCAAGCGTTCCGGCGTGCTCCCGGAAAGCGTCGCCCCGAGGAATCCGAATCTGGGCCTGATGCTGCCCTCGGCACCGCATCATCACCTGCTGCTGGACGAATCCGGTCTGGACACGGTGATCATGACGAGTGGAAACATCTCCGGCTATCCGATAGTCCATCGCAACGAGGATGCGCTCCGACAGCTTTTCGAGATCGCCGACGTGATCCTCTACCACGACCGTGAAATCGAGATCCGGGTCGACGATTCCGTGGTCCGGTTGTCCGCCCACGCCGAGTTGGACGGGCCCCTGGTGACGTTCCTGCGCAGAGCGCGCGGGTATGCGCCCTATCCGGTGGACGTCGGCCGTCCGCTGGCTCCGCTCGTCGCCTATGGCGCCGAACTCAAGACGACGGTGGCCCTCTCCGCCGGTTCCCGGGTCTTCCTGAGCCAGCACATCGGCGACCTGAAGAACGACGAAACCTTTGCCGCTCATCGCAAGACGGCGGCACACCTGGCGTCGCTCTATGATCTGGAGCCTGCGGCGGGTGTCTACGACATGCACCCGCAGTTCCGCTCCAGCAGTGCGCACGAGGGCATCGGCGAACCGGGCGATCCCGTGTTCGTCCAGCATCATCACGCTCATATGGCCGCGTGCATGGCGGAGAATCGGCTCACCGGACAGGCCATCGGTGTGGTGTTCGACGGAGCCGGCTACGGCACCGACGGCACCATCTGGGGCGGGGAATTCCTGGTGGGCGGCTTCGAAAAGTTCGAGCGGGCAACGCATTTGCGGCGTTTGGCACTGATCGGCGGTGACCGAGCGGTGCACGAACCGATTCGCACCGGGGTATCGGTCGCCCTGGACGCATTCGGCGATATCGACACGGCCGTCAAGGCGTTCCCGGCGATCGGCCGGCTCGAGCCGGATCGCCGGCACGTGTATTCGACGATGCGAGCGCAAGGAATCAATTCGCCCGAGGTATCGAGCATGGGCCGGCTCTTCGACGGCGTGGCCGCCCTCCTGGATATCTGCTGCTACGCCGAGTACGAGGCCCAGGGCCCGATCGAGTTGGAGGGCCTGCTCGAGCGTGACCTCGCCATGGCCGACGGATACGAGTTCGACTACACCACAACCGAAGTCGACTTCGGACCGGTGATCCGCGCGATCGCCGCGGACCTCGCCGCCGGCCTGCCGCTCCCGCAGATCAGCCGTCGGTTCCATTCCGGTGTGGTCACCATGGTCCGGCGGCAATGCCGCGAGATCTCCCGTGCCACCGGCATCCGGCAGGTCGTCCTCTCGGGCGGCGTATTCCTCAACGAATTCCTCCTGGTCAACTCCCTCACGATCCTCGAGCGCGACGGATTCGACGTCTACAGCCACCGCCACGTCCCCCCGAACGACGGAGGCATAGCCCTCGGCCAGCTGCTTGTCGCGGACTACCGGCGCGCCCTCGGGAACGGACGGGTCGGGTGAGGGCCGAGGTGTAGTTGGTGGACTCGCGCCCGCCGAGCTGATACCCGTCCTGCACCGACCGCACTGCCCTACGCTGACCGCCATGGAAGCAGCCGACGTCCTCGACCTGCACCGGGCCTGCGCCCGGGCCGGCATCACGATCTGGATCGACGGCGGCTGGTGCGTGGACGCGCTGCTGGGCGAGCAGACCCGCCCGCACAGCGACCTGGATATCGCGGTGCGCCGCGGCCAGGCCGATCGGGTGCGCGAAATCCTCACGGGGATGGGCTATCTCGCCGACCCCCGGCCCGACCACACGGCGTGGAACTACGTCATGTCCAAGGGCCCGGACACCTCGGTCGACATTCACGTGTTCGACCACGACGCCGACGGTCGCGTCACCTACGGCATCGAATATCCCGCCGATTCCCTGACCGGCACCGGCACCATCGACGGCGAAAAGGTCGACTGCATCGCGGCCCCTTGGATGTTCACCTTCAAAACCGCGTACCCGCCCGCCCCCAAAGACCGCGCCGACGTCCAGGCCCTCGCCGCCAAATTCGGCTTAGCCATCCCCGACTCGCACCGATAGCCGGAACTACCAGCGGACCATGGGCATCGGGCGCGTCGGATGGGTCAGCGCATACCGGGCGGCTTGCCGGGCCAGGAATGCGTGGAATCCGACATAGGGCAACTGTGCGACAACAGCTTTCACCTCGGCCCGGGTCACCGGTCGATGAAGCAGCCCGCGTGTCACATCGATACGGTCGGCGATGCGGAAGGTCTCGGCCAACCGGTCGTCGACGCCGCGAAGGCGATGATGCTCGAGCACCATCCGACGTGCAGTCTCGATATCGCCGATACCGAATTCAGCAGCGTGACCGCCCACCAGATCCGCCGACGCATCCAAATAGTCCCAGCTTCCCCCCGTCCAGATCCCCAGATCGTGCGCCGCCCACGCCAGTGCCGCGACATCCGGCACCGCCTCCCCCAGCAACAACTGCTGAAAGTTCAAACAGCGCAACACATGATTCCGGTACACCGGCAAGGAATCACCGATCTCCCGCCGATGCCGATCGAGCACGGCATCCACAATCGGATGAGAACCCAGGATCTGCATCCGATCATCATGTCGCATCGACCCATGATGCGGTGGGCATGCTCGTCATCCCAGCGGTGGGCCAGGCGATGTCGTCGACGGCGAGCCAGGAGGTTACGGCGACGGCGGTGGGGGTGATGCCGGAGAAGGCGACTATGTCGCGGTGGAGGTGGGATTGGTCGGCGTAGCCGGATTCGGCGGCGACGCGGGCCGGGTCGGTGCCGGCAGCGAGGCGGTGGACGGCGTGGTCGAAGCGGATCAGGGTGGCGGCTCGTTTGGGGGGCAGGCCGAGTTGGGTCTGGAATCGGGACCACAGGCGTTTGCGGGTCCAGCCGAGTTCGTCGGCGAGGGCGTCGACCCGGACCAGGCCGTGACCGGAGCGGATGCGGCGCCAGGCCCAGACCACCTCCGGGTCGGCCCATGGCGCGTCCGCGTAGCGGCGGGCGAGCAGGGCCTCGATCAGTGCGAAACGTTGGTCCCACGACGGGGTTTCGGCCAATTGTTCGCGGATCAGCGCGGACTCGCGACCCCACAGGGCGTCCAAAGGCACCAGGGCATCGGATAATTCGGCGAGGGAGACGCCCAGGAGCGGACCCGCGACCAGGGGAGACAGGCGCACCTGCACGCATTCGATCTGCGCGCCGCGCACCCGCCGGGTGCCGGTCCCGAGCCCGCCGACCAGGCTGCCCCCGCAGCGGCCCGCTGCGTCGTCGACGGTGACCGCGCCGGGGCCGAACTCCAGCAACAGCGTGATGTCGGGATGCGGCAGCGCCAGCTGATCAACAGGATTCACCCCGTGATCGCGGAACCCGGCCATGCGGATACCGGGGAGCCGGCCGGGCCGCGAGGGGCAGACGACATCCCAGACAGGTTCGGCTGCGGTGACGGGCACGCCTTCATGGTGGTGGCCCCGGAACATTTGTTCAAGCCGGGAGGTTGCGGCGACGGCGACAGTGAGTGCGTGAATTCTTCAGCTGTACTCCCCGACCATTCGCAGCCAGTGCAGGCCGGGCGCCGCGCCCGGAAACGCGGCCAGCGCCGCCCGATAGCCGCTGCTGTCGTCGGCGCGATGCTCGTGCTCGGCAGCGCAGCGGTGACGGCACCGCAGAGCGCCGCGGCCACCGGCGATTCGACGCTGACCATCGACGGCCAGGACATCCATGTCGGCCAGGACGGTCCCGCCGGCGATCCGGCCCTGGTATTGATCCACGGCCTCGGCGCCTCCACGCACTGGTGGGACCGGCTGACTCCACTGCTGCCCGGCTATCACGTCATTCGCGTCGATCTGCTCGGCCACGGGGGATCCGCCAAACCCGCGGGTGACGAGTATTCGATTCCGCAGCAAGGACATCGGGTCGCCGGTGTGCTGGACCAGCTCGGCATCCGGCACGCGCTCGTCGTCGGCCACTCCACCGGCGGCGCGGTCGCCACCTCGGTCGCCGAACAACGCCCCGATCTGGTGACCGGCCTGGCCCTGATCGACGCCGGCCCCGCCATGAGCGACGACACCTCCGAAAGCCCGGCCTCCCAACTGCTCACCACCCCCGGCGTCGGCGACCTGCTCTGGCAGGTTCGCACCGACGACCTCCTGCGTCAGGCCCTGCACAGCGCCTTCGCCACCGACACCTACCCGATACCCCAGCAGTTCGTCGACGACCTGCGCGGCATGACCTACCACGCTCTCATCGCGACCGACGCCGCCAGCACCGACTACATCACCCGGCGCACCCTCCCGGACCGCCTCACCGACCTCGGCAAACCCCTCCTGGTGATCTTCGGCGACCAGGATCGCCGCTGGCGCCCCGACACCGCCACGGACGAATACCGCAGCGTCCCCGGTGCGACAGTAACCACCATCCCCGACGCAGGACACTCCCCCTTCATCGAGAACCCCTCGCGCACCGCCGAAATCCTGTTGCCCTTCACCAGGATTCACGCCTCGTGAGCGGCCCAGAACCCGTCAGGAGAGGAGCACGCGGCGCCGGGATCGTGCGCGGGCCTATGGTGGTCACAGGGAAAGGCAGGTAGCTGAGCCGACGGAGGCGGTCGTGGCAACCGAGGACAGGAAGCGAGCAGCACACCGTGCCCTGGTGGACCGGGTGCTGAACGGGACGGGCGCGGCGCCGGAAGACCTGCGCGCCCGCGCCTTTCACAATGCCGATCTTCCGCCACCGTTGCGCGAGCTCATCGACAAGGTCGCCACCAGGCCGACGCAGACCGCCGACGCGGACTTCGCCGCCGCGGAGGCCGCGGGCTACAGCCAGGATCAGCTCTTCGAGCTGGTCGTCTGCGCGGCGGTCGGCCAGTCGGCCCGGCTGTACGAGGCCGGGCTCGCCGCCCTGGCAGCCGCAGAGGAGGACGCCTGATGCGCCCGGATGTTCTCAACGACGGCTACCGCCCGGCGACCAAGCTCTTGTTCGGCCTCATCAGACTGTTCTCCCGCCAGCCCGTGCCCGATGCCGCCAAGCTGGTCTTCTACCGCCCCGACTTCTATGGCGCCCCGGCGAAAACCTTCACGCACGAGGCCATGCGCGGCCCCTCGGCCTGGTCGGTCGCCGACCGGGAACTGATGGCCGCCTATATCTCCAAGGTCAACGAATGCGACTTCTGCATCGGCGCGCACACCGCCACCTCCGCCCAGGCCTACGCGGATGACGACCGTGTCCGATCGGTGCTGACCGATGTGGATTCGGCGCCGATCGAGGACGGTCTGCGGGCAACCCTGCGGATGCTCGGCACACTCACGCGCGAGGGCGCGGTGACCAGCGCGGACATGCGCAACGTGCTATCGGCCGGCGTCACACCGCAGCAGATCGAGGACGCCCTGGCGATCTGCGCAGCGTTCAACACGACCAACCGTCTCGCCGACGCCTTCGACTTCGCACTCCTCAGCCCGGCGGCCTTCCAAGCGGGTGCCGAGTACCTGCTCAAACGCGGATACCGCTAGACGATCATCGGTCCTGGGAACGATCACGGTGTTTGGTGGTGCGCTTGTAGCGGCGGCCGCTCGGGATCGGTTGGGACGCATTGGATCTGCGGAGTTCGTGACGCTGACGCCACGCGGTGAGGTCGGGGCGTTCCGCCGGTGCCGAGCCGGCACTATCGGCAGGTGCGGGCTTCATGGGTCCCCCCTGGGTGATTCGAATCCGTGGACGCGAACACGGTAGGGGGTACAACGCCCGGGCTCCAGCGAATATTGCCGGAGCCAGGGTCAGCGGGTGGCGCCGGAATCCGGCAGCGAACCGGGAGCGTCGAAGGGCACCACGGGTTCTCGCACGCCCATGGCCTGCTGCGCGCCACCGGGGTACGGACCGTAGGTGATGGCGGAACCGTACTGGGGCCCGGCGAGCACGGCCGGGTCGGGGCGGCTGCCGCCGAACGGGAGGAATTGGCCGCTACCGAGATCGTCGGAGGTGCTGAGGGCGGTCAGCAGGAGCGCCACCACGGCCGCGGCCAGCGGCTGGGCGATCAGCGCGGCCCAACCCTCCACGGCGGGAGCGAAATTCACGATGGTGTGGAGGGCGGGATGCTGGGGGCGGGTGTGCAACTGGTCGGCGACGGCCTCCCCCACCACCTTCATCAGGAGGGCGCCGCCCAGCGAGCCGAGCAGAATGCCCGACAGCAGCACGGGCCCCCGTGCCCGGCGCCAGCGCCAGGACGCGGCCGTGCCGAGGACACCGAGCACGATGCCGATCAGCACGAAAATGGCGAAGGCATCGAAACGATGCATGCTCTCGCCGGTGAGGGCGGTGCCGCGGTCGGTTTCGACCACCAGCAGCTGCTCGGCGGGAGCGAGGAACGCCCACACCACCCCGGCCAGGGCGCTCACCGCGACGAAGACGGTGCACACCACCGCCGCCGCGCGCACTTCCCGCATCAGTACGTCGACGCGTAGTCCGCCCGGCTCGGCGGTGAGTGTGGTTGCCACTAGCGGTGTTCCAGGCTCGTGGAGTCGAGAACACCGTGGCGGGAGCATTTCGCCCACCAGCCGTCGGGGCTGACCTGCACGATCATGCGGCGGCCGCACTGTTCGCAGAAGCGCGGGGGCTCGAGGCCCAGAGCGGCGGCCGCGGGAACCGGATCATCCAGACCCGGCACGATCCGCTTACCCGTGAAAGGGTTGTAGCGCTCCTCGATGTCCACGATCACCTCGATGGATCCTTCGTGTCTCAATAGCAGTGCACGGTAAAGCGGGCCGGAGAGACCGTACCGCCACGGTACCGGTTTTCCATAGCCCGCTCGTCTCAGAGGGTTTCGTTGAGCGCCTTGATCGGCATCTTGAGCTCACCGAGCAGATCGATGTCGGCCTCGGCGGGACGACCCAGGGTGGTCAGGTAGTTGCCGACGATGACGGCGTTGATGCCACCGAGGATGCCCTGCTTGGCGCCCAGGTCGCCGAGGGTGATCTCACGGCCGCCCGCGAAACGCAGGATGGTGCGCGGGAGGGCCAGGCGGAAGGCCGCGACGGCACGCAGGGCGTCGGCGGCGGGCAGTACCTCGAGGTCGCCGAAGGGGGTGCCCGGGCGCGGGTTGAGGAAGTTCAGCGGAACCTCGTCGGGCTCCAGTTCGGCCAGCTGCGAGGCGAATTCGGCGCGCTGCTCCAGGGATTCACCCATGCCGAGGATGCCGCCGGAGCAGACCTCCATGCCCGCCTCGCGCACCATGCGCAGGGTGTCCCAGCGCTCGTCGTAGGTGTGGGTGGTGACCACGTTCGGGAAGTGCGAGCGCGCGGTCTCGAGGTTGTGGTTGTAGCGGTGCACGCCCATGGCGGCCAGCTGATCCACCTGCTCCTGGTTGAGCATGCCGAGCGAGCAGGCGACCTGGATGTCGACCTCGTTGCGAATGGCCTCGACGCCCGCGGCGACCTGCGCCATCAGCCGCTCGTCCGGACCGCGCACCGCGGCCACGATGCAGAACTCGGTGGCGCCGGTCTTGGCGGTCTGCTTGGCGGCCTCCACCAGCGACGGGATGTCCAGCCACGCCGCGCGCACCGGGGACTGGAAAAGGCCGGACTGCGAACAGAAGTGGCAGTCCTCCGGGCAGCCGCCGGTCTTGAGCGAGATGATGCCCTCGACCTCGACCTCGGGCCCGCACCACTTCATGCGCACGTCGTGCGCCAGGCCGAGCAGCTCCTCGAGCCGGTCGTCGCCGAGGCGCAGCACCTCGAGGGTCTGGTCCTGGGTCAGGCCGACGCCGCGCTCGAGCACCTGCTCGCGGGCGATGGCGAGAATGTCATCGCCTGCTGTGGTCACAGCATCGGTGGTGACGGCTGCCTGAGTCATGTCCGCGCGAATCCCTTCATCCGACCGGTGTGGCCGAGCAACTTGAACGGTGTTCAGGGTAGGCTAGCAGTCCGGTACGTGAGCCGGAACACGAGAGGGTCGGGTTTTTCAGTGCAACTCCATCGCACGGACGTGGTCGACGGGGCCATCGCCATTCTCGACCAGTACGGTCTGGCGGATCTGACCATGCGCCGGCTGGCAAGCTCGCTGCACGTCCAGCCCGGTGCGCTGTACTGGCACTTCCCCAACAAGCAGGCGCTGCTCGGTGCGATCGCCGACCGGATTCTCGCGCCCATGGACGAACCGGTCCGGGCCGACGAATGGTCCAAGCAGATGGCCGAATTGGCGCACCGGCTGCGTGAATGCCTGCTGGCCTATCGCGACGGCGCCGAATTGGTCTCGGCCACCTACGCTTCCCGCCTCACCACCAGCAAGGGCCGGGAACGCCTGGCCAGCGCCGCGATTCGCGCGGGCATGACGCGCGAGGAGGCCGAGCTCGCCGCCTACACGCTGCTGTACTACGTGCTCGGCCAGACGGTGGACGAGCAGTCGCGCATCCAGATGGATTCCGCGGGCGCCCTGACCGAGGAGAACTCGCCGCTCTACGACATGCCCGACGCCACTGCCCGTTTCGACTTCGGGCTCCAGTTGTTCGTCAGCGGCGTCCGCCACCTGCTGGGCAGCCGCATCCGCTGATCCGCCCCGCCGCCGACGACGCGGTGGGGTGAACCGCCGCGCGGGGGCGCGCCCCCACAAAAAAAAAACCACCCCCCCCCCCCCCCCCTCCCCCCCCAACAGCACCACCCCCTCCTTTCTCGCCTT
>NZ_JBHZCS010000020.1:0-118009 GCF_042755705.1 Nocardia sp. NPDC059154 | reverse complement strand
GCCTGGGGTAAAACCCGCTAGCTGGTAATGGCAACGGGACCGGGGGGTTTTTTTTCTGGGCCCTTTTCTTTTTCCCTCCCCCCCCCTTTTCCTTCTCCCCTCCCCCCCCCCCTCTTCCCCCCCCCCCCCCCCCCCACAACTCGGTCCGCCGCCCCCCTGGTCGCCCCCCCCCCCGACCGAGAAGACCGCCGCCTCGTCGGCCTGCACCTGCCGCACGAACGGCACCACCTGCTGCTCGATGACCGTGTTGTACTCCTGCGGCCGCTCGATCGGGTTGGCGTGCCCGGTGGTTCGCGTGGTCACCACCAGCAGTGTCCCGTTCACGCCACCGACCTGGTCGATCAGCGCCTTGTGCGAGTACTCCACATCCACGATCGGATCGTCGTACGGGTTGTGCGGCCGGATGAACACGACGGCCGGACGGGGTTTGCCCGCAGCGGGTTTGGACAGCGCCCGCAGATCGTCGACCGCGCCGCCGGCCACGATGGCCTTGAACTGGGCCTCGATCAGGCCGTTGCTGGCGGCATTGGTGTTCAGGATCTTGTCGCGCAGAACGTTCTGCACCGCCGCGCGGAACTCGTCGCCGCGGATCACATAGCGTCCGCCGACGAAACTCTCATGGCGCGCATACGTTTCCACGATCAGCCGCAGCAGCCGGCTCTCCCGCGCGCCGGGCACCCAGCCCATCCAGCGCAGCATTTCCTCACCCTGGTCGCGGCTCTCGGGGCGGACCGCGTTCAGATCCACCGGCGTGCAGTCCAGGATCACCGCCCGCACCCGCTTCCTGCTGTCCTGGTGCAGGTGCTTGGCGATCTCCAGCGCGATGACCCCGCCCATGCTGTGCCCGGTCAGCACCACGTTCGGCACCTTGGCCGCGTCGGTGACCTTCACGATCAGATCCGAGATGACCTTGGTGTCGATACCGGCATTGTCGTAGCGCACCGCCCACACCGATCCCAGCCGCCGCAGCGAGGGCAGCGCCCGGGCGGTGTCACTGGCGTCGAGGACACCCAGCCCGACCAGATCGAAGACGGCGGTGTCGCCGGCCTGCGAATCCGACGGGCCCGCGATGGGCAGCACGGCGGGTTCGGTGCGCGCCAGCCGCGCCTGCTCCGGCAGCACGTCCAGACCCATGTATTCGGCGAAGGCGCCCAGCGCCACCAGCGGCACCAGGCTCAGCCGCAGGACCAGCAGCCGGGTCCGCCGCCAGCGGACCCAGCCGACGCCCGAACGGGTCGCGCGCAGGCGCGCGCGACGCCGCCGGTCGTCGTAGTCGGCGACGCCGGACGGATTCGGAAAACCCGGCAGCGCCATACCAATCAACTGTACGAATTTCCGGCTGGTCATCCAGGCTTGTTCTGCCGGTCATCTCCTGGTAGCGCACAGGTCATTTCGGTGGGCAGCGGTCATCTCCGCGCAATCCAGCGGGATCGAGGGCGATTTCCCGGGCAGTGTCAGTGGATTTCGCGGGCGGTGTCAGTCCTCGGCGGCCTGCTCGGCGTGCTCGGCGAGTTTGGCCAGGGCCGCGCGGAAGCCGATCTCGTTCTCGTCGGGCGAGAGTCCGGGCGGCAGGTTCTCGTGGTACGCCGTCACACGGGTCCCGCCCGGAACGTCGTCGAGGGTGTAGGTCACCGTCATCTCGCCACGCAGTTCCGGGTCGTCCGTTTCGAATTCGAGGGTCTGCACCACCTCGCGATCGGGCACGACCCGGGCGAACACACCGTGGAAGGTGTCGGTGTGCGGGGCCGTCTTCCCAGCCCGGGTGTGCAGGTCGTAGGTCAGCGAGATCCGGATCCGCCCGCCGACGCGGGGATCGAACTCATGGATGCGACTGGTCATGCCGTCGGGAACCATCCACGTGCGCACCGAATGCGCATCCAGGAGCGCCCGGAAGACATTCGGACGCGGGGCACCGACGAACTTCTCGACTCGAGTGGAAGGCACCGCGCCACCCTACGCCCGATGTGATGAAGATCACGACAACTCCGCCGAGCTGTCCGATACGTCCTCGGGCGCGACCGGCAGCGCGAGCGTCGCCAGGGTGCCGCCGCCCGGCGCCGGAGCCAGGGTCACCGAACCGGAATGGACGGTCGCCACCCATCGCACCAGTGACAGGCCGATGCCGTGATGCCCGCGCGCCCCGACCGCGCCGCGCCGGAAGGGATCGGCGAGCGCGGGATCCAGGCCGGGCCCGTGATCGCGCACCAGCACCTGCCCCGCCGCCACCCGCACCTCCACGGGCGTGCCGCCGTGCACCAGGGCATTGTCGATGAGATTGCGGACCGCCAGGGCCAGCAGATCCGGATCCGCCCGCACCGCAGTGGGTTCCGCGGTGAGGGTGACGTCGCCGCCGCATTCCGCGACCACGCCCTCCACCAGCTGGTCCAGGTACAGGCGCTGCCGATCCAGTTCGCCCACACCGGTTTCGGCGCGGGTACGGGCCAGCAGCCCGGCCACCATGCGGCCCATGCGGTCGGTGAGCGCGCGGGCGTCGGTGACCGCGCGCCGGGTGTCGGCCGGATCACGCAGCGCGGCATCCAGATAGAGCCGCAAAGTGGCCAGGGGCGTGCGTAATTCGTGCGAGGCCTCGGACAGGAAGCGCTCCTGCTGGTCGAGCATGCGCACCGCCGGGCGCATGCTCACCCCGGACAGCAGGTGCCCGGCCAGGGCGGCCAGCGCCACCAGGGTCAGCCCGCCGGCCCACAGGGCCACGACCAGGCTGCGGTGGTCGCTCGCCCCCGGCGCCGGGTCGCCGCCCGCGAAAACGACGGCGCCGACGGTGGAGTCGTTGTCCCAGGCCGGGGCCGCCGCCAGCCGTACCGGATTGCCGTCGCGGTCGGTGCGGCTGTGCCACTGGGTGTCCTCGGCATCGGCGGCCTGCTGCGCGAGTCCGGTCAGGTCCGCGGGCAGTCCGGATCGCCTGTGTACGAACAGTTCCTGCCAGCGGCCGTTCTGGTCGCGGACCAGAATCGCGACTGCGCTGGGGCCGCTCGCCAGATCGTCGTCGCCGCGCACAGTCTCCAGATCGATGCCGCCGTCCTCGTTCCAGTACACCTCGCGCGCCAGCCCGGTCACCACCCGGTCGACGCCCGCATCCAGGGCCTTCTCCCGCGAATGCCCATCGATGGAGGCCGCGAGGGACGCGAGCACGATCAGGCAGACGGCGGTCAGCGCGGTGAACAGCCCGGTCAGCAGCCACCGCGTGCGCCGCAGCCGGCCCGGCGTGGTCGGTTGCGACGTGGGCCTGCTTCGCAGCCGGCGGGCGAGCCGGCCGCGCGAATCATGGTCGGCCGCACCGGGATCGGCGTCCGCCGGTCGCGCGCCCGCCTCACCGGGACGGCCGTGGGATGTCGTGCGCCGCCGGAACTTCACGGCGTGATGGTGAAACCGGCGCCGCGGACGGTTTCGATGAGGGGCGGGGCGCCGAGCTTGCGGCGCAGCTGGGCTACCACGACGTCGACCACGTTCGACGCGGGTTCGGCCATTTCGTCCCAGCAGCATTCGATGAGTTCGGCGCGGGTCACGACGGTTCCGGCGCGGACCGCGAGGAGCTCCAGGACACCGAACTCCTTGGGAGTCAAGGTGAGCAGTGTGCCCGCGCGGTGGACGCGGCGGCGCGGCCGGTCCACCACGAGGGTGCCGACGACCGTGCGGGTGGGTGCGGGCAGCTCCCGGCGGCGGCACAGCGCGCCCACGCGGGCGGCCAGTTCGTCCATGGCGAACGGCTTCACGACATAGTCGTCGGCGCCGTGGGCGAAGCCGTCGAGCCGGTCGGCGAGGGCATCGCGGGCGGTGAGCATGACGACCGGGGTGCGCTGCCCGGAGTCCCGATGGGCGCGCACCAGGTCGAGGCCGTCGCCGTCGGGCAGGCCGCGGTCGACGACCAGGCAGTCGTAGGTGTTGACGGTGATCTTCAGGTCGGCGTCGGCGCAATCGCGGGCCAGGTCCACGGCGAAACCGGCCGCGCGCAGCCCGGCCGCGACCTCGTCGCCCAGATTCCTGTCGTCCTCGCACACGAGTACCCGCACCTGCGCAATTACAGCATCCGTACCGGTCACGCGGCCACGACCCCGGGCAGCGGACGCGGGGAACCGGGCAGGACGTCCCCGGCCGGGACGCCGAACCAGCTCTCGGCGAGGGTGGCGTAGAACTCGGTCATATCGACCGTCGCGCGCAGATTGCCGTCCGCGTCGAGGGCATGCAGTGATGGTGTTTCCCCGAAGACGCCGGGATTCGTCGGCCCGAGCAGCAGGGCCGTCCCGGCCGCGCCGTGGTCGAGGCCGTCCGAGTCGTTCACCGGGACGCGGCGGCCGAATTCGCTGTACGCGGCGACGAGCACGCGATCGGCGATACCCCGGGCGGCCAGGTCCCGGCGGAAGGCGGCCAGCGCCGTGTCGAGCTCCCGCATCAGGGTCTCGTAGCGGCGCGGGTGCTTCGAATGGGTGTCGAAGTCCGCGCCCATCGGGACGTGCACGATGCGCAGGCCGTGGTTGTCGTCGGCGAGCAGCCGTGCGGCCAAACGCAATTGGACCCCCAGGTCACTGCCCGGGTAGCCGTCCGCGGCCGCCGGGAGGGTGGCCGCCACATCCGAGAACCGCAGGGCGGACGCGCTGCCCGCCCGGGCGGTGGCGAAGAGCGGTGCGTCGGCGCGGTCGGGGTGCGCCAAGGCCCGCTGGGCGGCCAGCCAGGCGGCGCGGACGTTCTCGTCCTCGAAAACCGGGAACAGGCCGTCGTTTCCGGCATCCACGGACAGTGTGGTGACCCGTTCGCAGGCGAGCGCCGGTGTGGCGCCGACACCCAGCGACACGCCCACCGCGGGTGCGGCCGGGTCGCCGAGATGGTCGCAGAGCCGCCCGAGGAATCCGGTGTCCGGGCGGGCAGTGCCCTCGGGATCGCCGGTCTGCCAGCGGTGCAGCATCTCGAAATGCGACAGATCGGGTTTGGCGGTGCCCACGCCCGGAATCACCGAGACGCCTGCGGCGGCCAGTTCTCTCAGCTGCGGATGCAGGCCGAGCGCGCCGTCGATGGCGTGCACGTGCTCGGCGGCGATGGCGGTGCCGCGTCGCAGGTCGCGGTAGCGGGAGTCGGCGTAGGGCACGGCCATCGACAATCCGTCACTGCCGCCGGCCATTTCGATCACCACCAGCCGCCGCTTGTCGAGCGCCGCCGCCCGTACCGGCGCCGGCGGATGCCAGACGTCCGGCGCATCTGAAGAGCCGAGCAGCCGATGGCCCGCCACCCCGCCGACTGCGGCCACCGCCCCGGCGCCGATACCCGCCCGCAGCACAGTGCGCCGATTCAACGAGACCATGGAAAGTCCTTCCGGTTCATACCAGCGTGAATTCCGGCGAGGTGATGACCAGGGCCAGCAGGGCCGTCGCGGCCTGTTCCGGGTACCGGCGCAGTTCGAACGCCAGATCCCGGGCGGCGGTGCGGGTTCCGGGGCTCGGGTCGAAGATCGAGGCGCGGGTGAACGCGGCCGCGACCGGGTCGCCGGCCCCCGCGATCTCGGTCAGCGCAGGCGCGTTCACCGCCAGCGCCGCTCGCGCGACGGCCGTACCCGGCGCGACCCACCGACTCCCCGGCGGCCAGCCCGCCACATTCGGCGGATAGAACGGCGATTGACCGAGCGCGGTCATCGTCTCGAAAGCGGTTGCCGCATTGTCGATCCCGCAGACGGCGAGGGCGGCGGTGACCCATTCGACCGGATAGCGCGGGCGCGTGTACCTTGCCTCCGCGAACGACGGATCGTGCAGGATCGCCGCCACCAGGGGCCGAATCTCCAAGCGCGCCTGCGTGAATACCGCAGCCAGCTCGGTCAGCCGCTGGTCCGAGGCGACCCGGCCGACCAGGAAGTGGTGCAGTTTCGCGGCGATGAACCGCGCGCTCTCGGGCCGATCGCACAGCACGTCGACGGCATCGCGGACGGTGGTCACCCGACGTCCCAGCAGCTCCACGGCCCGCTGATTCCCGGATTCCGGATCGAATGCCACCGACCCGTGGTCGTCGACACTCCACCCCGACAACGCGACCGCCGCGGCCTCCACATCCCGCTGCGTGTAGTTCCCCCGCCCAAGGGTGAACAACTCCATGAGCTCCCGCCCATGATTCTCATTGGGCGCCTGCGCCACCGACCCGGCACCGTCGAGCCATTGCAGCATGGCCCCGTCCACGGTCACCGCCTGCGCCAGCTCCCGGAAATTCCCCAGCGCGAATTTCCGGAACAACAAATGCTGCCGCCACATCAGGTCCCAGGTATCGACCTTGTCGTGACTCGACGTGAAATGCCCATGCCAGAACCACACCATCTTCTCGTGTACCCCGGCCGCCGGATCCGCCACCGCCCGCAGCCACGAACCAACCGGCCCGCTCGACGCGGCATCGGCCTCCTCGTCGAACACCGGCGGCGCCGGCGTCAGCGGAGCGGCGGCCAGCACACTCTCGACGACATCCCCGCCACCGCCCCGGCCCACCAGGTCCTCCACCCGCCCCGGAAAGGGCCCGAAGGTGGTGCGCCGCAACACATGCGCAACGGCAGCCAACTCATCCATGCCCCCAGCATGCGGAACCGCCCGTTAGAAATTCATGAGGCAACCCACCCGCCACCTGTCCTCAGCATCGCGCCGGCGGCACTTCGCGTCGCCGGTGCGGCTAACAGACGGCGAGGATTGGTGCCCTACGAGGCACTGGCCCACCCCACCGATCGCTAGGAATGGGTCAGGAGGTGGCCGGCGGTCCAGGTCCGGTCGAACCAGGTGGGGGCGGCGGCGGTGAAATCGGGGGCGGGCCAGGAGCCGGCGCCGGCGGGGATGGAGCCGATGAGGTCGACGCCGGTTACGGCGGGGAGGTCGGTGCGGTTGCACTCGGAGGCGAGATCGGGGGTGGCGGGCCAGGATCCGATGACGAGACCTGCGCAGGGGACGCCGGCGGCGGTCAGGGCTCGGGTGGTCAGTTCGCTGTGGTTGAGGGTGCCGAGGCCGGGGGCCGCTACCAGTAGCACCGGGGCACCGAGTTTTTGGGCCAGGTCGAGGAGGGTGAAGTCGCCGATGCGGACGAGCAGGCCGCCGGCACCCTCGACCAGGACGAGGTCCGCGTCCGCGCAGGACTCGATGCCGGCGATGGTCTCGGACAGGGTCAGCAGCGGTTGGCCGCAGCGCCGGGCGGCGGTGTCGGGGGCCAGGGGCTCCGGGTAGCGGGCCAGTTCCAGGGTGCGGGTGACCCCGCTCAACCGGGTGATTTCGGCGAGGTCGCCGGGTTCACCGGGGGCTACGCCGGTTTGGGCGGGTTTGCAGACGGCGACGTCCAGACCTGCGGCGCGGACGGTCGCCGCCAGGGCCGCGGTGACGATGGTCTTGCCGACGTCGGTGGAGGTTCCGGTGATGAACAGGAGGCGGCTCATGCCGGGACCACCTGCCGCCCACGGGCTTCGGCGAGGACCTCGCCGAGAACGGTTGCGATGGTGGCCAGCTCGGCCTCGGTGAGGTCGGCGCGGGCGGTCAGGCGCAGGCGGGAGGTGCCCTCGGGGACCGACGGCGGGCGGAAGCAGCCGACGCTGAGACCGCGGGCGCGGCAGGCCTGAGCGGCGTCGTAGGCGACCTGGGCATCGCCGAGGACGACCGGGACGACGGCCGAATCCGGTTGGCCGACACCGGCGATGCGGGCCAGATCGGCGGCGCGGTCGAGCACCCGCTGGGCCATCTCGGGGTCGCGGCGCAGCAGCCGCAGGGCCGCGCGGGCCGCGCCGACGGCGGCGGGCGCCAGGCCGGTGTCGAAAATGAAGGTGCGGGCGGCGTCGATGAGGTGGGCGCGCACCCGTTCGCTGGCCAGCACCGCGCCGCCCTGGGCGGCAAAGGCTTTGGAGAGGGTCGCGGTGATCACCAGGTCGGGCTCCCCGGCCAGCCCGCACTCCTGCACCAGGCCGCGGCCGCCGTTGCCGCGCACCCCCAGGCCGTGCGCCTCGTCCACGATGAGCACCGCGCCATTGGCCCGGGTCACCCGGTGCAGTTCGGTCAGCGGCGCGAGATCCCCGTCGGCGCTGAACACCGAGTCCGTCAAGACCAGTGCACGGTCCTCGGTGCGCTCGGACAGCAGGCGGTCCACGGCCGCCGGGTCGCAGTGCGGTGCGATCTCCACCCGGGCCCGCGACAGCCGGCAGGCGTCGACCAGCGAGGCGTGGCTGCCCGCGTCCGAAACCACCAGTGCGCCACGGCCGGCCAGCGCGGTGACCGCGCCCAGGTTCGCGGCGTAGCCGGAGGCGAACACCAATCCGGCCTCTGCGCCGACGAATTCGGCGAGTTCGGTCTCGAGCTGTTCGTGCTCGGCGGTGGTCCCGGTGACCAGGCGCGAGCCGGTCGCGCCGGCGCCCCAGTACCGCACCGAGGCGACGGCGCCCTCGATCACCTCGGGGTGGCGGACCAGCCCGAGGTAGTCGTTGGAGGCCAGGTCGATGCTCACCGTGTCGGAGGTGCGGGGGCGCAGTTCACGGCGCAGCCCGGCGTCCACGCGCTCGGCGGCGCGGGTGTCGAGCCAGCTCAGGGGATCGGCAGTCACAGCTCGGAAGCATACTTGAACACCGTTCAGGGGGCCATGGGTGTCGGCACACGGCGCTATGCTGGGAAGTCGTAAGGAGGCTGCGCGATGCCACGATGGGCAATAGTGGTCGAGCAGACGACCGGCTTCGGCGACAGCAAAACCTGGAGTCCGAAGATCCTCACAGAGGTGGTGGGAACCCGCGAACAAGCCCTCGCGAAAGTCCCGGACCTCGTCTCGAAATTCCAACCCGATCATCCGAAGCTGATCAGCCGCCGCACCATCCTGCGGGACGGCGACACCTACATGCTGATCGCCCGTGGCTGGTCCGACGACTATCACTGCGTATTCAAGGTCTGGGAAGTCCTGTCAGACAGTGACAATTCTGACAAGGTGCGCGAAAGACGGGCCAACCGTTGACGGCTCGCACCGCGCGAGCCGGCACGGCAGCACACCGGTAGCCGAGACCGCGTCGGCCTACCGGACCAATCGGCCCAGCAGGGCCGACGCGGTGGCGACGCCGAGGGTGGCGGCCCCGGCCAGTACACCGAAGTCCAGCCAGAGGTCGGCCTGTGTGCCGATCAGCAGGCCGCGCAGCGCGTCCACCTCGTAACTGAGCGGGTTGACGTGGCTGACGACCCGCAGCCACGTCGGCATGAGGTCCACGGGGTAGAGCGCGTTGGAGGCGAAGAACAGCGGCATGGTGATGGCCTGGCCGATGCCCATCAGCCGATCCCGGGCGCGCACCAGCCCGGCGATGGTCATGGACAGGCAGGCGAAGAAGGCCGTGCCGAGGAAGACCACGGGAACGGTGGCGAGCACGCGCAGCGGGTTGCCGGTGAGGGCCACACCCATGAGCAGCGCCACGATCACGATCACCAGGATCTGGGCGATGGCGCGAACGCCTGCGGCGAAACACTTTCCGGCGATCAGCGCGGCCCGCGGGGTCGGGGTGACGAGCAGTTTGGTGAGAATGCCCGCATCCCGGTCCCAGATGATCTGGATGCCATAGAAAATCGCGATGAACAGCGCCGACTGGGCGATCACGCCGGGAGCGAGGAAGTCCAGGTACGGCACCGAACCGGTGGGCAGGGCGTGCAGGCGGGAGAAGGTGGTCCCGAATATCACCATCCACAGCACGGGCTGGATTGCGCGGGTGAGGACTTCGGTCTGGTCGTGGCGCAGCTTCTGGATCTCCACCAGCGCGAAGGTGCCCATGCGGGAGGCCAGCCGGGGCAGGCGCGCCCAGCCGCGCGGCGCCAGGACCGGCGTGAACGCCGTATCAGCCCCCGCGCCGGGCGGTCCGGCGAGTGCTTCGGACATTGCGCATGTTCCCTTCGGTCACATCGTCGAGGCTCTCCCCCGCGTGATGCCGGAAGACATCCTCGAGGGTCGCCCCGGGGCCGATCCCGGCCTTCAGGTCGGTGGGCGAACCGGTCGCGCGCAGCACGCCCTTGTGCAGCAGCGCGATTCGATCGCAGAGCGCGTCGGCCTCGGCCATGTAGTGGGTAGTGAGCAGCACGGTGGTGCCGTAGCCGGCGCGCATCTCGGCGACCCGCTCCCAGACGCTGTCGCGCGCAATGGGATCCAGCCCCACCGTCGGCTCGTCCAGCACCAGCAGAGCGGGGCGGTTGACCAGGGCCTGGGCCAGTTCGAGGCGGCGGATCATGCCGCCCGAGTAGCCGCCCGCCAGCCGGTCGGCCATGTCCAGCAGGTTCATGGCGTCGAGCACCTCGTCCACCCGCTCGGCCCGCTCGGCGCGCGGCACGTCGAACAGCCGGGCGAACCAGGCCACATTCTGCCGCCCGGTCAGCCCGGCCTCGATCGAGAGTTGTTGCGGCACATAGCCGAGGTTGGAGCGGACGTCCACGGCGCGGGTCGTGACATCGAGCCCGAACACCCGGACAGTGCCGGACTGGATGGGCATGAGCGTGGTGAGCAGCTGAATGGTGGTGGACTTGCCCGCGCCGTTGGGGCCGAGCAGGCCGAACACCTCACCGCGTTCGATGGTCAGGGCGAGATCGTCGACCACGGTGCTGGTTCCGTAGCGGTGGGTCAGGCCGACGCATTCGACGGCGGGCACGCTGGTCATCGGTCGCCTCCGCGGGAGTGCTCGCGTTCGTGCAGCAGATCGGTGAGGCGCGTCATGGCCGCCAGACCGCTGCGCAGTTGCGCGCGTTCGGTTTCGGTGAGCTGGTCGAGCGCTTCGGCGACCACGGCGTGCCGCTGCCGCCGCGTCTCGTCGGCGATCCGCTGCGCGTCCGGGGTCAGGGACAGTCGCATCGTCCGCCGGTCCCGCGGATCCGGCTCACGCACCACGAGCCCTGCCTTGACCAACTCTGTCACCAGCGTCGACACACTGTTCGCCGCCGAACCCAGTTCTCCGGCAGCCTCTTTCACCGAGATCCCCGGCCGCCGCCCTACCAGCCGCAAGAACTCCGACTGCGCCCCGGAGAGCCCCGGCTCATCGAACGACCGCCCGGCCAGCCGGCCAACCTGCCGCCGCAAGCGGCCCATGGAGCCGAACAGCAGCGTCATCAGCTCGGTATAGCTGTCGCTTTCTGTGTTCTCCCGGGGAGTCTCGGACACGCTCCCACAATAGCTCTGTTTCAGAGGTATTTCGACCGGAGCGCGAATCCGGTGGTCAGACGGCTGCGGCGGCGCACATGGCGGCGGCTATGCGGCGGACGTCGTCGCGGGTGCTGATGAAGGGCGGCATGCAGTAGATGAGATTGCGGAACGGACGTAGCCAGACGCCGGATTCGACTGCGGCGGCGGTGGTTCTGCGCATGTCAACCGGGTGGTTCAGTTCGATGACGCCGATCGCGCCGAGGGTGCGGACGTCGGCGACGGCGGGGAGGTCACGGGCGGGGGCCAGGCCCTCGGCGAGGCCGGTGTGGATGTCGCGGACCTCGCTCTGCCAGTCGCGCGAGAGCAGCAGTTCGATCGAGGCCACCGCGACCGCGCAGGCGAGGGGGTTGCCCATGAAGGTCGGGCCGTGCATGAGGCCGCCGTGCGAGCGGCTGATGGTCTCGGCGATCTCGGTGGTGCACAGCGCGGCGGCCAGGCTCATGTAGCCGCCGGTGATGGCCTTGCCCACGCACATGACGTCGGGCCGGACACCCGCTTGTTCAGCGGCGAAAAGGGTTCCGGTGCGGCCGAATCCGGTGGCGATCTCGTCGAACACCAGCAGGACGTCGTGCTCGTCGCACAGTCGGCGCAGATCGGCCAGGTAGCGCGGATCGTGGAAGCGCATGCCACCCGCGCCCTGCACCACGGGTTCCACGATGACCGCGGCCAATTCGTGCGCGTGCGCGGCGAGGGTCCGCTCCAGCTCCGAGACATATTGCGGCTCATAGGCTTCCGGCGGCGGGCCCGCGAAGACCTGCGGGACCAGGACATCGGTCCACAGCGAGTGCATGCCGCCCTCGGGATCGCAGACGCTCATGGGGGTGAAGGTGTCGCCGTGGTAGCCGCCGCGCCAGGTCATCAGCCGGTGCTTCTCCGGCCGCCCCAGCGCCCGCTGGTACTGCAGGCACATCTTCACCGCGACCTCCACCGACACCGAGCCGGAGTCGCAGAGGAAGACCTTGTCCAGGCCCTCGGGCGTGAGCTCGACCAGCAGCTGCGACAACCGCACCGCCGGCTCGTGGGTGAGCCCGCCGAACATGACGTGACTCATCTTCCGCGACTGAGCGAGCAGGGCGGCGTCCAGCACCGGGTGCTGATACCCGTGCACGGCGGCCCACCAGGAGCTCATGCCGTCCACCAGTTCCCGGCCGTCGGCCAGGGTGAGCCGGGTGCCGGACGCGGAGGCGACCACCAGCGGCGCGGTGGTGGCCGGGAAACCGCCGTAGGGATGCCACACGTGGGCGGCGTCGATCGCGGTGATCTCGCCGGTGCGCTGCGCACCGACGGGTCGGGTCGGTGCCGCAACAGTTTCGGTCGGTGCCGCAACAGGCTCGGTCGATGCCACGAGAAGTCCTTCGAGGAGCGGGCTTGAACGGCGTTCAAGTTACCACGAACCCGGCCACCCACCGGCACCCCCGGCGTATTCTTTGACTCGGTCAAAGGATTGGAGCCAGCATGGCCGTCGAGACGACCGATCGCCCGGTCGAGGCACAGCACATCGCCGCCGTCCGCGCCTTCAACCGGCGCTACACCCGCATCATCGGCGTCCTCCAGGGCGAGATGCTCGGCACCGAGTACTCGCTCACCGAGGGCAGAATCCTGTTCGAGCTGGCCCATTTCGGGGCCACCGAGGTGGTGGACCTGCGGCTGGCCCTGGATCTGGACCCGGGATACCTGAGCCGCATCCTGGCCCGGTTCGAGGAGCGCGGCCTGGTCGCCCGCCGCCGATCCGCCGCCGACGGCCGGCGGCAGGTGGTGGAGCTGACCGAGGCGGGCCGGGCGGCCTTCACGGAGCTGGACCAGCGCACCCAGGACCAGATCGGGGATCTGCTGGTCCCGCACTCTCCCGTGGTGCGGACCCGGTTGGTCGGGGCCATGCGGACCATCGAGCAGATCCTCGACACCGACTCCGAGCCCGATCCCGCCGGCGTGATCCTGCGCGAACCCCGGCCCGGCGACCACGGTTGGGTGATCACCCGCAATGCCGTGCTCTACGCCGAGGAGTACGGCTGGAACGCCGAATACGAGACGCTGGCCGCCACCATCGTCGCGAACTGGCTGAGTTCCCATGACCCGCAGCGGGAACGGGCCTGGATCGCCGAATACGAGGGCAGCCCGGTCGGCTGTGTCTACTGCATGCGCGAGGACGACACCACCGCCCGGCTGCGACTGCTGCTGGTGGAACCGTCCGCCCGCGGACTCGGCGTGGGCAGCGCACTGGTCGACGAATGCCTGCGCTTCGCCGCCGCGGCGGGATACACCGAGATGGTGCTGTGGACCAACAGCGTGCTGGACTCCGCGCGCCACATCTACCAGCGCGCCGGATTCGAACTGGTGGAATCGAATCCGCACCACAGCTTCGGCGTCGATCTGGTCGGGCAGACCTGGCGGCGGGGACTCGGCGGGGAGGACGATCCCGCCCGCTAGGGTCTGGATCATGCCTCCCGCGACTCCCGGCACCACCGCGCTCGGTGTCTGGCCGGGGACCGCCTATCCGCTGGGCGCGACCTACGACGGCGCCGGAACGAACTTCTCGGTGTTCTCCGAGGTGGCCCGGCGGGTGGAGCTGTGCCTGATCGACGCGGACCACCGCGAGACCCGGGTGCCGCTCGACGAGGTGGACGGCTATGTCTGGCACGCCTATCTGCCCGGCGTCGGGCCCGGGCAACGATACGGTTTCCGGGTGCACGGGGGCTTCGATCCGGAGCGGGGGCTGCGCTGCGATCCCAGCAAGCTGCTGCTGGACCCGTACGGCAAGGCGTTCGAGGGCGACTTCGGGACCGCCACCGCGCCCTACAACTTCGGGCAGAACTCGCTCGGGCACACCATGACCGGGGTGGTCATCAACCCGTACTTCGACTGGGCCCACGATCGCGCGCCGAAACGGCCGTACCACGAGACCGTCATCTACGAGGCGCACGTGAAGGGCATGACCGTCACGCATCCGGAGGTGCCGCCGGAATTGCGCGGCACCTTCGCGGGCATGTCGCATCCGGCGATCCTCGAACACCTGCGGGGGCTGGGCGTGACGGCCGTGGAGCTCATGCCCGTACACCAGTACCTCGACGATCGCATTCTGCTGGACCGGGGACTGCGGAATTACTGGGGCTACAACAGCTTCGGCTATTTCGCGCCGCATCGGGGCTATGCCGCGGGCTCCTCCCCCGCCGCCGCGGTGACCGAATTCAAGACCATGGTGCGTGCCTTCCACGCCGCCGGTATCGAGGTGATCCTCGACGTGGTCTACAACCACACCGCCGAGGGCAATGAATTCGGGCCGACCATCAGCTTCCGCGGCATCGACAATGCCGCGTATTACCGCCTGGTGGACGATGATCCGCAGCATTACATGGATTACACGGGTACCGGCAACAGTTTCAATATGCGCCACCCGCACGCCCTGCAGCTGATCATGGATTCGCTGCGCTATTGGATCCTCGAGATGCACGTGGACGGATTCCGCTTCGACCTGGCGGCCACCCTGGCCCGCGAATTGCACGATGTGGACCGGCTTTCCACCTTCTTCGACCTGGTGCACCAGGATCCGGTGGTGAGCCAGGTGAAGCTCATCGCCGAACCCTGGGATGTCGGCGAGGGCGGATATCAGGTCGGCAATTTCCCGGTGGCCTGGACCGAGTGGAACGGCAAATACCGTGACACCGTACGGGATTACTGGCGCGGGCAGCCGGCGACGCTGGGCGAGTTCGCCTCCCGGCTCACCGGGTCCTCGGATCTGTACGAGACCACCGGCCGCCGGCCCAGCGCCAGCATCAATTTCGTGACCGCGCACGACGGATTCACGCTGGCGGATCTGGTGTCCTACAACGAGAAACACAACGACGCCAATGGCGAGGGCAATCACGACGGCGAGAACTACAACCGCTCCTGGAACTGCGGCGTCGAGGGCCCGACCGAGGATCCGGAGATCCTGGCCCTGCGCGCGCGGCAATCCCGTAATCTGCTCGCCACCCTGCTGCTCTCCCAGGGCACCCCGATGCTGTTGCACGGCGACGAATTCGGCCGCACCCAGCGCGGCAACAACAATGTCTACTGTCAGGATTCACCGCTGTCGTGGATGGACTGGACGTTCATGGACATCAATGCCGATCTGCTCGAATTCACCAGGCGCGCGGTCGCGCTGCGCGCCGCGCACCCGGTGTTCCGGCGGCGCCGCTTCTTCGATCCGGCGCCCGATCCCGACGACCTCGGCGATATCTCCTGGTTCACCCCCGGCGGCGCGGCCATGACCGACGCCGACTGGGAGACCGGCTTCGCCCGCTCGCTGGCGGTGTTCCTCAATGGCGACGGCATCAACGAGCCGGGCCCGCGCGGGGAACGCATCGCCGACGACTCGTTCCTGCTGTGCTTCAACGCTCACGACCAAGCCCTGGATTTCACCCTCCCCGACGCCCGGCACGGTAATGCCTGGTCGGTCGCCCTGGACTGCGCCGCGCCCACCGGCCGACCCGCCGCCGACACCGTCCTCCCCGCTGCCGCAACGGTGCAAGTGCCCGCACGCTGTCTACTCGTGCTGCGCCGTACGGCATGATCGATACCGCCATGACCAGCTCGCCCGAACACCTCACCGGACCCATCGCCCGGCAGACGCCCGTGCGCAGCACCTACCGCCTGCAGCTGCGGCCCGACGCGCTCACCTTCACCGATGCGCGCGCCATCGCCGAATACCTGCAGCAACTGGGCATTTCGCATCTGTACCTGTCGCCCGTCATGACCGCGACACGCGGCTCCACCCACGGCTACGACGTCACCGATCCGACCACGGTGTCGGCCGCGCTGGGCGGGCCGACCGGGCTCAAGGCCCTCGCCGACGAGGTGCGCAGCCGCGGTATGGGACTCATCATCGATCTGGTGCCCAACCATGTGGCGGTGGCCGATCCGCGGCAGAACCAGTGGTGGTGGGATGTGCTGCGGCAGGGCAAGAAGTCCAAGTACGCCATCTGGTTCGATATCGACTGGACGCCGGGCAATGGCGCGGGCGGGCGCATCGCGCTGCCGGTGCTGGCCGGGGAGAACGATCCGGCGGCGCTGACCGTGGACCGCTCCGGGCCCGAACCCATGCTGGCACTGCACGATCTGCGCTTCCCCATCGCGCCCGGCACCGACGGCGAGAACGCGCTGCGCATTCACGACAAGCAGCACTACCGCCTGGTCAACTGGAAGTCGGGGCTGTGTGGATACCGCCGCTACTTCACCGTGGGCGGGCTGGCCGCCATCCGGCAGGAGGAGCCGGCGGTCTTCGAGGCCACCCATCGGGAACTGGCCGCCTGGTGCGAGCACGACCTCATCGACGGTGTGCGCGTGGATCATCCCGACGGACTGGCCCAGCCCGCCGAGTACCTGCGGCGGCTGCGCCTGCTCATCGGACCGCAGCGGCTGCTGCTGGTGGAGAAAGTGCTCTCCAATCGTGAGCCCCTCGACGCCACCCTCCCCATCGACGGCACCACCGGCTACGACTCCCTCGCCGACATCGGTGGCGTGCTCATCGACCCGGACGGCGAGAAACAGCTCACCGACCTGTCGCGGCAGTTCACCGGGCACGGCAGCGACCGGGCCTGGTTCACCGAGCAGGAACACCGGATTCGCCGCGCCGTCGCCGAGACCATGCTGGTGCCCGAGGTGCGGCGGCTGGTGGCCGCGGTCAAGCGCGACGCCCGCGCCGACGCCTTCGACACCATGGCGCTCACCAATGCCGCCATCGAGGTGCTGTCGTTCATGCCGGTCTACCGCACCGACTACGCGCCGCTGGCGGGCATGGTCGGGGCCGTCGTCGCCGAGGTGGCGCGGCGCAATGCCGAACTGACCGCGCCGCTGCAGGTGCTGGTGACCGCGCTGGCGACCGGCGGCGAGGCCGCCACCCGCTTCCACCAGGTGGGCGGGGCGATGAGCGCGAAAGCCGTGGAGGACACCATGTTCTACCGCGCCGCGCGGCTGGTGTCGCTGCAGGAGATGGGCGCGGACCCGGCCCGCTTCGGCTGCTCGCCCATCGAGTTCCACCTCGCCAATGCCGAACGCGCGCAACGCTGGCCGGCCGGCATGACCGCGCTGTCCACCCACGACACCAAGCGCGGCGAGGACGTGCGCGCCCGCATCGGCATGCTCTCGCAGGTGCCCGACATCTGGGCGCGCTCGGTCAGCACCTGGGAGGAGATCGCACCCGGACCCGACGGCGCGACCACACTGTTCCTGCTGCAGAACATGTTCGGGGTGTGGCCCGCCGACGGCCGCCCCGCCGCGGCCGTGCCCGGGCTGCGCGAGCGGCTACATCAGTTCGCGGAGAAGGCGGTTCGCGAGGCCGGCACCCAATCCTCCTGGGAGGAACCGGATGTCGAGTTCGAGACGGCGGTGCACCGCTGGATCGACACCGTCATCGACGGACCGGTCGGCGCCGAACTGGGTGAGTTCGTGGCCGATCTGGCCGGCCACGCCTGGACCGACGCGCTGGCGCAGAAGCTGCTGCAACTGTGCGGCCCCGGTATCCCGGACGTCTACCAGGGCTGCGAGCTGTGGGAGGACTCGCTCGTCGATCCCGACAACCGCCGCCCGGTGGACTTCACCCACCGTTCCCTGCTGCTGCAATCCCTCACCGGCACACCGGATCTCGACCCGACCGGTGCGGTCAAGATGTGGATCGTGGCGTACGCGCTGTGGCTGCGGCGCGAACGCCCCGACTGCTTCGTCGGCGGCGCCTACATCCCGCTGTTCGCGGCCGGCGACCGCGCCCAGCACCTGCTCTCCTACGCCCGCGGCCGCACCGGGGAGACCCCCGAGGTGATCGTGGCCGTCACCCGGCACAGCATCCGACTGGACGAGGCGGGCGGCTGGGCCGACACCGTGCTGGATCTGCCGCAGGGACACTGGACCGACCGGCTCACCGGCCACACCTTCTCCGGGCGCGCACGACTGGAGAAGCTGTTCGCCCGGCTGCCGGTGGCCCTGCTGGTGCGCTGAGCGGCCGGCCGATCAGGCGGCGGATTCTTCCGGACCGCCGCCCGCGTCGTCACCTGCGGCACGTGACACCTGGTCGACGGGCTCGATGAGATCCGGCGGCACCGGACCGCCCCGATGCTCGCACCAGCGGTGAATATTGGCCGGGCGGTAGCCCTTCCGGTCCGGAACGCTGGCGGCCAGGAAGCTGTCCTGGTCCTCGGGTTGCAGCAGCTTGCGCCAGGAATCCCAGTAGAAGCGCGGGCTGCGCCAGCCGGTCGCCAGACGGGCGTAGTTCAGCACCCGGAAGCCCGGGCTGAGCGAATCGTGCAGGTGCGTGGCGTCGAACGGGCAGCTGCTGAGCAGGGTGTCGAGGCGGTCGTGATCGAAGGCCAGTCCCTCGGCCTCGGCCTCGGCGATCATCCAGCGCAGGGTGATGTCGGACAGCCCGCAGTCGGCGTAGCCGCCGCCGATATCGCTGTGCACGCCCTCGAACCAGACCTGCTTCACCCGGTCGGGACGGTCGTAGAGCTCGCGCTGATCGGCGGGAATCTCCCACAGGCAGGGCGCGAAGGCACGCCGCCGCTCGTCGATGGCCAGCGCCTGCCGCGCGCACAGCACGATGCGCGAGAGCCGCACATCGTGGAAGCTGTGCAGCCACGAGGTGATACCCGGGACGCCCATCGCGCCCACGGTGTCGAAGACGCCGAGGAAATTGATGACCGGCCTCTCGGGGTGGCAGTTCGCGGCGCGGAACGCCGCCCACTCCGGCGGATCCGGATCGTCGGGGTTCTGCTTGCGGGTCTTGTAGATCTCCAGCGCCTTCGGGTACTTACCCCCGATGATGGCCTCGTAGGTCAGGATTCCGAGCCGGTTGATCATCCCCGCCAGGCTGCGGGCGGTGTACGCGCCGCGGCTGAAGCCGAAGATGTAGATCTCGTCCCCGGGCTCCCAGTTCAGGGCCAGCTGCCAGTAGGCGGCCGACAGATTGGCCTCCAGGCCCAGACCGAACGCGCCGCCCAGCAACTTGTCCGACATGAAGCCGCGCGAGCCCGGACCCGAGACGTAGTTGATGCGCTGACCGACGGACTTCCCCTCCCTGTCCGTCCCGGTCAGCTTGACCGTTTCCGCGATCTTCACGATGTTCGACACCGTCGAGCTCGACTCGGCCTTCCAGGTGCCGTCACAACACACGACCAGCCTTTTCATGAACGTCAGCCTCCCGCCCTGACCGTTCGGTTTCACGCGTAGTGAACTACCCGATCATCGCGCCCGGGCCACGCGGTCGTTAACCCCGGCGCGTGCCCCCACAAGTACCCCTCCCCGCGGCGTTAACATCCCGCGCTCGCCCGGCGATCGCTCACGATTCGTTCACGATCCCTGTGGCACGGTGGCGGCATGTCCGACGATGGAGTGAGCGCCCGCAGCGTATGTGTCCTGGTGTGCGAGGACGACGAGCGGCTGGGCGAGCGGGTCGCGGACGGACTGCGGGCGGCCGGATTCATCGTCGATCTGACCCGCAATCTCACCGACGCCGCCGAGCAGTGCGGGGTGCGGATCTACGACTGCCTCATCGTGGACCGCGGGCTACCCGACGGCGACGGACTGGAACTGGTACGGCGGCAACGGGAATCGGGTGATCGCACCCCCGCATTGCTGATCACCGCGCGCGACAGTCCCGCCGATCGCAGAGAGGGCTACGCAGGCGGCGCCGACGACTATCTGGCCAAGCCGTTCTCGCTGGGCGAGCTCGCCGCGCGGGTGCGTGCGCTGTGCTCGCCCCGGCGCTCGCCGCACTCGCCCGTGCTCACCATCGGGGATCTGGTGGTGGACCGATTACGCCGGCGGGTGCGCCGCAGCGGAATCCTGCTGACCATGACCACCCGCGAATTCTGCGCGCTGGAACTGCTGGCCGCGCGCGCCGGAACCCTCGTCACCCCGGCCGAGATCGCCGCCTTCTGCAGCGATTCCACCTCGACCGCGGGCGTGGACGAGGTGATCACGCGGCTGGACCGCAAGCTCGGCCGGCCGCGGATCATTCACAGCTCGGCGGCGGGATACCTCCTGCACGCCTGAAAGCCCCACCGGGGCAACCGGACCCGTGTGATCCGAACGAGGGGTCGGATCACACGGGTCACCGGTCAGGTCAGATACCGGTAGGCGGGCGAGTTCGGATCCAGCCGCTCACACTGGATCGGCGACTTGTCCATCCGCCCGAGCAGCGGTTCCAGGCCCTCCGGGGTGCCCAGTTCGATACCGACCAGGGCGGCACCGGTTTCGCGGTTGTTGCGCTTCACGTACTCGAACACGGTGATGTCGTCATCGGGGCCCAGGACCTCGTCCAGGAACCGGCGCAGCGCGCCGGGCTCCTGCGGGAAGTCCACCAGGAAATAGTGCTTCAGGCCCTGATGCACCAGCGAACGCTCGATCACCTCGCCGTAGCGGGAGACATCGTTGTTGCCGCCCGAGAGCAGCACCACCACCGTCGCACCCGGCTCGATCTCGACCTCGCGCAGCGCCGCCGTCGCGAGCGCGCCCGCCGGCTCGGCGACGATGCCCTCGTTCTGGTACAGCTCCAGCATGGCGGTGCAGATGGCGCCCTCGTCCACGTGCATCATGCGGAAAGATCCTGCGCCCGAACCGGTTTCGGTGCTCGTCAGCAGGGGCAGCGAGGCGTGCGAGCGGACCTGGCCGCCGAAGCGCACCACCGCCTGGTAGCCGACCCCGCCGACCCGGCGCACGGCGGCGCCGTCCACGAACGGGTCGATCTCGGGCAGCGTCACCGGGCCGCCGGCCACCAGCGCGGCCGTCATGGACGCCGCGCCCGTCGGCTCCACCGCGAGAATCGCGGAGTGGGGCGACCGTTCCCGCAGATAGGTGGCGATACCAGCCAGGCAGCCACCGCCGCCCACCGGAATCACCACCAGATCGGGCTCGCGGCCGAGCTGTTCGAGGAATTCGGCGGCGATGGTGCCCTGACCGGCCGCGGTGCGCGGATCGTCGAAGGGCGGGACCATCGTCGCCCCGGTGCGCTTCACATCGTCGGCGGCGGCCGCGGCGGCCGCGTCGAAGGTGTCGCCGACGGCGATGAGTTCCACGAATTCGCCGCCGTGGACGCGGATTCGGTCGCGCTTCTGCTTCGGGGTGGTGGTGGGCACGTAGATGCGGCCCGTCACGCCCATGGCCTTACAGGCGAAAGCCACGCCCTGCGCGTGGTTTCCGGCGCTGGCGGTGACCACGCCCGCGGCCTTCTCGGCGGCGGTCAGCTGCACCATGAGGTTGTAGGCGCCGCGCAGCTTGTAGGAGCGGACGGCGGTGAGGTCCTCCCGCTTGAGGTAGACCTCGGCCCCGGTCAGCGCCGACAGCCGCGGAATCCGTTGCAGCGGCGTCGGCTCGATAATGTCCGAAATTCGCTTCGCGGCGGCATCGATCTCGTCCGCTGTCAACTCGGGCAGCGAACCGGACACTCTCTCGGCGATAACAAGCGGATCAGACACCCGAACATGCTAGCTGGGAGCATGCGGCGGGCCTGCGGCAGCGCCACGAAAAGGTCCCGGTCACCTCGGACCGGGACCTTCTCTCACCGACCGCCGTGCTTCCCGGCGATACGGCGGGCGGCGCTCAGGGGCGCGCGGTGAGGACGAACAGCGGGATCTGGCGGTCGGTCTTCTTCTGATATTCGGCGTAGTCGGGCCACACCTCGACGGCCCGCTTCCACCAGAGAGTCTTCTCGTCGCCGGTGACCTCGCGGGCGTCGTAGTCCTTGACCACGTCCCGGTCGCGCAGTTCCACATGCGGGTCAGCCTTGAGGTTCCAGTACCAGACCGGGTGCTTGGGCGCGCCGCCCAGAGAGGCGACCACCGCGTACTCGCCGTCGTGCTCGACCCGCATGAGCGGGGTCTTGCGGAGCTTGCCGGACTTGTTGCCGCGGGTGGTCAGCAGAATGATCGGCACACCCTGCAGGAGGTTGGCCTCCGCGCCCCCGGAGTTCTCGTACTGCTCGGCCTGCTCTCGCGACCAGTCGGACGGGCTGGGTTCGTACTCTCCGATAAGTGGCATGAACTGGGTAACCGTCCACGATCATGTGTTGTTCCCGACAGAGGTTTCGGTTGCCCGAACTTTGTGTCACCGTCTACCCTTACCGTATGGCAGTGGTTCACCCTACGGACACCGAGCGGCCCCGCTCGGACGTTTCCGTGGACATCGCCGGGACGGCGTGGCCGGTCTACAAGCTGGAAGCCTTGTTCGCCGGTGTGGTGGTCTGCCTGACACTCGCCCTGATCACCGGATCGGTGCAGGCCGCGGTACTCGGCGCGACGGTGATCGCGACGCTGCGCTGGATCATCGGCGCGGCGCGCAGCCTCCGCTGATCCGGACCTTCCGGCCCGTGTCCTTCGACCACCTCGGCGTCATCCCTCAGGTCTTCCTCGATCCCACCTCGCTGTGACAAACACGTGTGCCCCTCGCCGAGGCGAGGGGCACACGGTGCGACGGGGGTGTAGGGATCAGACCGCGCCCAGGCAGCCCGGGCCGAGGAGGGCTTTCAGATCCCCCATGAGGGCCGAGGAGGGCGAGACCCGCAGGTTGTCGGCCACCTTCAGCATGGTGGTGCGATCCCGAGAGCCGACGTGCTTGATGTGGACGTTCGCAGTGCCCGGATGCCGGGACAGCACTCGCTTGAGCTCGCCGATCTTGTCGGGGGTGCACAGCCGGGTGGGGATGACCACCGACAGCGGCTTGTCCACGCCGATGGACGAAAGGTCCGGCACCACAAGGTCGTTGGCGATCAGGGAGACGCGATCGTCGCGGGCGCTGACGCGGGCCTTGACCAGGACGATGGCGTCCTCGGTGACGTCCATGCCGTAGACGGAGTAGGACTGCGGGAAGAACAGCACCTCGATACCACCGGTGAGGTCCTCGAGCTGGGCCGAGGCCCAGGGCAGGCCGTTCTTGTTCACGCGGCGGGTGACATTGGCGAAGATGCCGCCGATGGTGACCTGCGCGCCGTCCTTGATATCGCCCTCGAGAATGGCGGGGATCTGGGTGTCGGACTGGGCCGCGAGGACGTGCTCCACGCCGTTGAGCGGGTGCCCGGACACGTAGAGGCCCAGCATCTCCCGCTCCAGGGCGAGCTTGTGCTTGGTCTCCCATTCCTCGTCGGGGACCTTCACATTGAAGACGCTGGCGATGGACTCGTCGGCGTCGTCGAGGCCGCCGAAGAGGTCGAACTGGCCGATGGCCTCGGCCTTCTTGGTCGACATGACCGCGTCGATGGCATCGGAGTGCACCAGCAGCAGGCCCTTGCGCGGATGCCCGAGCGAGTCGAAAGCGCCTGCCTTGATGAGGGATTCGGTGACCTTCTTGGTGCAGGCGATGGCGTCGATCTTGTTCAGGTAGTCGGAGAAGTCGGTGAACTTCGACTTCTCCTTGCGCGCGGCGATGATCGAGGCCACCACGTTCGCGCCGACATTGCGCACCGCGCCCATGCCGAAGCGAATGTCGTTGCCCACGGAGGCGAATTCGAGTTCGGACTCGTTGACGTCGGGCGGCAGCACCTGGATGCCCAGGCGGCGGCAGTCGGCCAGGTAGACGGCGGCCTTGTCCTTGTCGTCACCGACGGAGGTGAGCAGACCGGCCATGTACTCGGCGGGATAGTTGGCCTTCAGGTACGCGGTCCAGAAGGAGACCAGGCCGTAGCCGGCGGCGTGCGACTTGTTGAACGCGTAACCGGCGAACGGGAGAATCGTGTCCCACAGCGCCTTGATGGCGGGCTTGGTGAAACCGTTCTCCAGCATGCCCTTTTCGAAGCCCTCGAATTCGGCCTCGAGGACTTCGGCCTTCTTCTTACCCATGGCGCGGCGCAGAATGTCGGCTCGGCCGAGGGAGTACCCGGCCACCTTCTGCGCGATCTGCATGATCTGCTCCTGATACACGATCAGGCCGTAGGTATCGCGCAGGATGTCCTTGAGGGGCTCTTCGAGCTCCGGGTGGATGGGCTTGACCTCTTGCCGCCCGTTCTTGCGGTCGGCGTAGTCGTTGTGCGCGTTCATGCCCATGGGGCCGGGGCGGTACAGCGCGAGCACGGCGACGATGTCCTCGAAGCCGGTGGGGATCATGCGGCGCAGCAGATCTCGCATGGCGCCACCGTCGAGCTGGAACACGCCGAGGGTGTCACCGCGCGCGAGCAGTTCGTAGGTGGCCGGGTCTTCCAGGGGCAGGGTGTCGAGGTCGAGTTCGATGCCGCGGTTGGCCTTGATATTGACCAGCGCGTCACCGATGACGGTGAGGTTGCGCAGGCCCAGGAAGTCCATCTTCAGCAGGCCGATGGCCTCACACGACGGGTAGTCCCAGCCGGTGATGATGGCGCCGTCCTGCGCGCGCTTCCAGACCGGGATCGCGTCGGTGAGCGGTTCGCTCGACATAATCACGGCACAGGCGTGCACGCCGGCGTTGCGGATCAGGCCCTCGAGACCGCGTGCGGTCTCGTAGATCTTGTTGACGTCCGGGTTGGTGTTGATGAGCTCACGGACCTCGGCGGCCTCTTTGTACCGCTCGTGCTCGGGATCCATGATGCCGGAGAGCGGAATGTCCTTGGCCATGATCGGCGGCGGCAGCGCCTTGGAGATCTGGTCCGCGATGGCGAAGCCCGGCTGGCCGAACTGCACGCGGGCCGAGTCCTTCAGCGCCGCTTTGGTTTTAATCGTACCGAAGGTGATCACCTGGGCGACCCGGTCGCTGCCCCACTTGTCGGTGGCGTAGCGGACCATTTCACCGCGACGGCGATCGTCGAAGTCGATATCGATATCGGGCATCGAGACGCGTTCGGGGTTCAGGAAGCGCTCGAACAGCAGACCGTGCGGAATCGGGTCGATGTTCGTGATGCCCATGGCGTAGGCGACCAGCGAGCCGGCCGCCGAACCGCGGCCCGGGCCGACATTGATGCCGACCGAGCGGGCGTAGGTGATGAGGTCACCGACGACGAGGAAGTAAGCGGGGAAACCCATTTCGTTGATGACGCCGAGCTCGTACTTGGCGCGCGAGATGTACTCCTCCGGCGGCCCGCTCGGGAAGCGCCGGTCCAGGCCGACCATGACCTCGTGCTCGAGCCAGGTGGCCTGGGTGTGGCCCTCGGGCACCGGGAAGATCGGCATCCGGTCGCGGTGGGCCCAGACGTCGTCGTAGGACTGGACGCGCTCGCCGATCACCACCGTGTTGTCGCACGCGCCGGGGACTTCCGCGTCCCAGATGGCGCGCATCTCCTCGGCGGACTTCAGGTAGTAGCCGGAGCCGTCGAACTTGAAGCGGGTCGGGTCCGAGAGCGTCTTGCCGGTCTGAATACACAGCAGCGCTTCGTGATTGGACGCGTCGTGCTCGTGCACGTAGTGGCAGTCGTTGGTGGCCAGCGGCGGAATGCCCAGCTTCTTGCCGACCTCGAGCAGGCCCTCGCGCACCCGGCGTTCGATGGACAACCCGTGGTCCATGATCTCCAGGAAGAAGTTCTCCGGCCCGAAGATCTCCTGCCACTTGGCGGCGGCTTCGAGTGCCTCGCGTTCGTGGCCCAGGCGCAACCGGGTCTGCACCTCGCCCGAGGGGCAGCCGGTGGTGGCGATGATGCCCTCGGCGTGCTCGGCGATGATGTCGGCGTCCATGCGCGCCCACTTGCCGAGCTGACCTTCGATGGAGGCCAGACTCGACAGCTTGAACAGGTTGCGCAGACCCGTCGCGTTCTCGGCGACCATGGTCATGTGGGTGTAGGAACCCGAACCCGAGACGTCATCGCTCTTCTGCGACGGGTCGCCCCACAGCACGCGCTTGGTGTTGAACCGGGACTCCGGCGCGATGTACGCCTCGATGCCGATGATCGGCTTGATGCCCTGCTTCTTGGCGGAGTTGTAGAACTCCGACGCGCCGTACATATTGCCGTGGTCGGACATGCCGACGGCGGTCATCCCGAGCCGTGTCGCCTCTTTGAACAGGGGCGTGATCTTCGCCGCGCCGTCGAGCATCGAGTACTCGGTGTGGTTGTGGAGATGGACGAATGATCCCGACGAGGCTGACACCCGGACATACTATGCGGCCCCACCGACGAGTTCCGAAGGCACGCGGTGGCGATCACGCGAATCGGCGTGGCGGACTCTGCGTGTCGTGTGCGACGTCACGCGGCGCGGCCCGCGACTATGCGACCGAAGCGGCAGCGGGCAGGACGGGGGTTGTGGTGCGGCGCGCCGCATTGGCGCCCCGCACCACCAGCGGCAGCACCCATGCCGACGCGAGTTGGTCCAGGCTCATCGACCCGATGCCGAGCCGATTGTGGACGAAGCCGACCGACAGTCCCAGGCGGGGTTCGGCCCAGCCGAACGATCCGCCCAGACCGATGTGCCCGAAGCCCGCGTGGGCTCCCGGAACGGGCAGCGAGTGATAGCCCATGTGCCACATCATCGGGATGTAGAACAGCGCACGGTCGAGCCGGTAGCTCTCCACCTGCCGCATGGCCCTGATGGTTTCGGGCGAGAGGAAGCGCCGACCCTGGTGCATGCCCTCGTTGGCGAGCGGGTCGTACACGGTGGCCAGGCCGGTCGCCGTGCAGACGCCGTTGCCCGCACCCAGTTCGGTGCGCAGGATGGGCGGATCGTCGCCTTCCAGCAGTTGGTCCAGGCCGGGCAGGAACAGCGCGCGGGCGACCGCGCCGAGTGGACCGGGCAGCGAGTAGGCGCGGCCCAGCACCAGCGAGGCATAGTTGGTGCCGACCGCCGACAGCTTGTTGCCGTGCAGCAGGGCGGCGCTGGTGCGCGACCCGGCCGGCGGGTTGCCCAGGTGGATGCCCTCGGTGCCCAGCGGTTCGGCGACCTCGGTGCGGAACAGCTCGGCCATGCCGCGGCCGGTGACCGCGCGGGCGAGGCCCGCCAGCAGCCAGCCGAAGGTGAGGGCGTGATAGGTCGGGATGCCCAGCAGATGATCGGGTTTGGCGGCGGCCAGGTGGTCTTCCATCATGCGGTGGTCGAGCACGTCGTCCAGGCCGCGGGCGATCTCGGGCAGCCCGTACAGCCCGGCCCGGTGGGACAGCACCTGCCGTACCGTGATCCGCCCCTTGCCGTTGGCGGCGAATTCCGGCCAGTAGTGGGCGACCGGGGCGTCGTAGTCGAGGAGGCCGCGATCGGCGAGCCGGTGGATGACCGTGGCCGCAATGCCTTTGGTGGCGGAGAAGACGATGGCGCCGGTGTCGGCGTCCCAGGGCCGGCGCGGCCCGGCCTCCCCGATCCAGATCTCGACCAGCGGTTCCCCGCGCAGGTGCACCGTGAGCGCGCCCCCGGCGCCCGGGCGACCGCCGACCATCCGCGCGAAAGTGCGCACCAACGGACCGAATTCAGCGGCCGCGTAGCCGCCCACCGTGGCCGGCAGGTCCATGAGACCCGGCGGGGAAGCGTCATTGCTCACGAATTCCACGGTACGAGCGCCTGGTGACACCGGCAATGAGAAACGGAGAGAGTTACTCCCGTTGGCCCAGTGGTTATTCCGGGTGTCCGAGTAGTGACACCGGCGTTATCGGCGCGAGCCTTTCCGAGACCAGAGCGAGTTCCCGGGAGTGCGGGCGGGGGCTGCGTAGGCTGTCGCCATGCGAAGGGCGTGGTCGTTGGTTCCGGCGGTACTGCTCGTGATCGCCCTGGCGCTGACCGGGTGTTCGTCGTCGAAGCAGGAGGCCGCGCCCGCCGGCCTGACCGGGGACTGGCACGGGAGCATCGAGATTCCCGACCATCCGCTGGCCGTGGGGGTCAGCTTCACCGGCGGGGACCAGGCCACCATCGACATTCCCGCCCAGGGTATCGAGGCCGCGCCGCTGAGCGGAGTGAAGAACGATGCCGACGGCGTGGCCTGGACCATCACCAAGATTCCGGGCAATCCGTCGTTCCAGGGCAAGTACGACAAGGGCTCCGGCAGGATCCAGGGGCAGTTCAGCCAATCCGGCCGGACCTTTCCGCTGAACCTGATGCGCGGCAAGGTCGAGGGCCCGCCGCGTCCGCAGGAGCCGAAGCCGCCGTTCCCGTACAAGTCCGAGGATGTCAGCTTCCCCAGCGGGGACATCACCATCGCCGGGACGCTGACCGAGCCCAACACCGGCGGGCCGTTCCCGACGGTCGTGCTGATCAATGGCAGCGGGGCCAACGACCGCAATGAGGAACTGCTGGGCCACAAGCCGTTCCTGCTGCTGGCCGACACCATGACCCGCGCGGGTTACGCGGTGCTGCGCACCGACAAGCGCGGCGTCGGCAAGACCGGCGGGCACCTGGACACCTCGAGCTACCAGGATCTGACCGATGACATCGGCGCCGGAATGGCCTTCCTGCACGGGCGGCCGGAGATCGACGCCAAGCGGATCGGCCTGCTCGGGCACAGCGAGGGCGGGTATCTCGCGCCGCTGTACACCATGCGGCCGGACAGCGGAGTGGCGTTCGTGATCATGATGGCGGGGCCGGCGGTGCCGGGCTCGGATGTGCTGGTGGAACAGAATCGGCTGATCCTCACCGCGCAGGGGGCCACCGCGGAGCAGATCGATCAGCAGGTGGCGTTCAACTCCACCCTGTCGACCCTGCTGCGCTCCGGGGATCTGGAGGCCGCCAAAACCTATGTGCGACAGCACAATGACACCTTGCCCGCCGATAAGAAGCTGTCCGACGCGCAGATCGACGAGCTGGTGACGCCGTACATGGCGGCGCTGGTCGGCTACGACCCGGCCCCGGCGCTGTCGGCGCTGCGGGTGCCGGTGCTGGCCTTCTACGGCAGCAAGGATCTCCAGGTGTCCGCGGCCCAGAACGAGGGCCCGGCGCGCACGCTGCCGGCCGCCGATCCGGATGCGACCGTGCACGTCTTCGACGGGCTCAATCACCTGATGCAGCCCGCCGACAAGGGCACGCCCGACGAGTACGCCAAGATCGAGACGACCATCGATCCGCAGGTGCTGACCTTCGTGACGGATTGGCTGACGCAGCGATTCCCCACCGCGCACTGACCGACTCGTGCACATTGCCAGAAGTAGTGGCGTGCATGCGATCCGGTTGCCAGAGTGGTGTCGTGGGAATCTACGAAGACCGGGTACTGCCCAGGCTGGTCGACCTGTGCTGTGGCTCGGAGCAGATGAACTCCGAGCGGCAGCGGGTCTGCGCCGGGCTGCACGGGCGTGTCGTCGAGATCGGGTTCGGATCCGGGCGCAATGTGCCGTTCTATCCCGATTCGGTGAAGTCGGTGAGCGCGGTCGAGCCCGCCGACCTCGGGTGGCGAATGGCCGCCGGGCGGCTGGCCGCGGCGACGGTTCCGGTGGAACGGGCCGGCCTGGACGGGCAGGCCCTGCCGTTCGAGGACGACAGCTTCGATTCCGCGCTGTCGACGTGGACGCTGTGCACCATCCCGGATGTCGAGGCCGCGCTCGCCGAGGTGCGCCGGGTGCTGGCGCCCGGAGGCACTTTTCATTTCGTCGAGCACGGTCTCGCACCGGATCCCGGTGTCCAGAAGTGGCAGCACCGGTTCAACCCGGTGCAGAAGGCATTGGCCGGCGGCTGCCACCTCGACCGCGATATTCGCGGGTTGATCGAGGCCGCGGGATTCGAGATCCGCGAAATCGATCGGTATTACCAGCAGGGGCCGAAGCCCTGGGTTGCCTTCTCGTTGGGCACCGCGGTAGCCGGGTGAGGAGTTACCGCGGTGACCCGCGTGAGAACTATTGCGGCCAGCCGCCGTACGGGACGGTGATCAACTCCATGTAGTGGCCGACGGGGTCTAGGAAATAGATCCCCCGGCCGCCGTCATTGTGGTTGATCTCGTTGACGCCCTGCTGACGCGGGTCGGCCCAATAGGTCATGCCATACCGCTCGATCTTGTCGTAGGCGGCGTCGAATTCTTCCTCGGAGACCAGGAAGGCGTAATGCTGCGGTTGCGGCTCGCCCTCGAAACCCGGTGGCAGATTGGCGAAGTCGAAGGTGACGCCATTACCGACGGTAATCGGAATGAACGGACCGTACGGCTTGCCCACCTCCAACCCGAGGATGTCCGCCCAGAATTCGGCGGAAACCCGATTGTCCGTGCACGCGACAATGGTGTGGTTGAACTGGATAGTGATAGGAATTCTCCTGCGTTCGTGACGATCCCGACCCTGGACCGGTACAAGTCGGCCGACAGGAGCATCGCCACGCCCTCGACGGTAACCACCCGCCGCCGATTCCGCCAAGCGCCCTGTGCGAACCGTCACAGCCCGCCCCGGCCCCAGAAAATAGGGGCGGCTCAGGCGCGGCGGGGGGCGGAGTACTCCTGTTCCGGGCGGCCGGTGCTGCCGTAGCGCAGTTGCATGCGCAGGTCGCCGACGCCGACCAGGCTCGCGAGGTAGCGCTGAGCGGTGGCGCGGGAGATGCCGATGGCGGCCGAGACCTGGGCTGCCGACATCGGAGCGTCGGCATTGTGGACCGCTTGCAGGACAAGGTCTTTCGTGGGTGAAGCGACGGCAGGCGCCCCGGGTGCGGCGGCACCGGCAGGGGCCGCGGCCGGGCGCAGCGCCGCCAGGGCGGCGTCCACATCGGCCGCGGTGACCTCCGGGGCGGCGAGCAGCCGCCGATATCGCGCGTAACCCGCCAGCCGGGCCGCGAGCACGGCATGGTCGAACGGCTTCACCAGGTAGCCGAGCGCCCCGGCCGACAGGGCGGCGCGCACGGTCTCCGATTCCGTTGCGGCGGTGAGCATCATGGCGTCGGACGGCATCTCGCGGACCAGGTCGATGCCGGAACCGTCGGGCAGGTAGACGTCCACCAGGGCCAGATCGACGGGGGCCTCGGCCATGGCGATGCGCGCGGCGGCGAGTGTGTTCACGGTCGCCGACACCGCGAATCCCGGTAGCGCCGAGACGATTCCGGCATGCAGATTGGCCACCCGGAAGTCGTCGTCGACCACCAGCACGGTCAGCTCTCCTCGGCCCACGCCGCCTCCTCGTCCGTCAGCACACCCGGCATCCGGGCAATGAACTCCGCTCCGCCCAACGGACTCCCACCGGCGTCCGAACGGCCCCCGGTTACACCCACGCCTCCCGGGTCGGCCAATCGCACATCCCCGCCCCGAGCCCGTGCCACCTGTCGCGACAGCGCCAAGCCCAGCCCCCGCCCACCCGGGCCACCGCCCGATTTCGTCGAAACCCCCTCGGCGAAGACCGAATCCATCAATCCGGGCGCGATGCCCGCCCCATTGTCGGCGACAGCGATATGCAGTGTCCCGCCCTCCTGCACCAACTCCACCTCGACCACCGGCCCCTCCCCCCTCGCCGACCGTGCTGTCTCGAAACTCCACAGCACCTTCCGGATTCACGTCACCGTCGACCCGAGCGCCGGAGGCGATGATCGAGCCGGAATTCGCCGCACGACGAAGGCTGCCGCCCACGCTGCCACCACCGGAATCCAAGTCAGCAGCTGAGGCCACGGCCCCAGCAGAATCTGCCGACACGCCGCCGCCAGGGCGATCGGTAGGCCAACCGTCCGGATTCCGCTCGGACACAGCCGAACCCGCACCACCGACGGCCGCAGCGGCGTCGATGGCGTTGTCGAGAAGATTCCCGAGGACGGTGGTGACATCGACTGGGGCGGCGAGGTTCGCGTCGACCCAGGTGTTGGGGCCGAGGCGGAGGTGGACGCCCTGTTCGCGGGCGTGGGCGGCCTTGGCGGAGAGGAAGGCCTGCAGGTAGGGGTCGCGGATGGTGTCGATGCCGGGGAGGGCCGCGCCCAGGGGGCCGGAGCCGAGGAGTTCTTCGATGTAGTGGGTGGCCTCGTCGGGGCGGCCGGTATGGAGGAGGCCGCTGAGCAGGTGGAGGCGGTTGGCGAATTCGTGGCGCTGGGCACGCAGGACGGTGCTCATGGTGGAGACGGCATCCAGTTGACGGGTCAGGGATTCCACGTCGGTGCGGTCGCGGACGGAGAGGACCGCGCCGAGCGGGCGGGAGTCGCGGGTGACGGCGCGGGCGGTGACGACCACGATGCGGTCGCCGACCGCGGCCTGGACCGGTTGACCGTCGGCGGCGCGGAAGGCTTGCAGGACACGGGGTGTCAGGCCGATGGCGCCGATATCGCTGCCCGGTTCGGGGTCGATGCCGAGCAGGCGGCGGGCCTCGTCGTTGACGACGGTGATCCGCCAACCGGCGTCGGCGGCGACCACGCCCTCGCCGATGCCGTGCAGGACCGCGTCCTGCTCACGCACCAGGTCCGCCAGATCAGAAGGTTCCAGCCCCAGGGTCAGACCGTGCCAGCGACGGGCCAGCAACACCGATCCCGCAATGCCCGCCAGGAGCGCGCCGCCGATCAGCAGCCCGGCTCGGCGCAAGTCCCGGAGCAGCTGATCGTGGACTGCGGCCGTGGAGATCCCGACACTCACCTCCCCCACCACCCGGCCGCCCGCCGGGCTCGATGGTAGTGCGGTATCCGGTTGCAGGACGGGAACTTTCGCACGCACGGATTCACCGAGCGTTCCGTGTTCCCGGATCACGACCTCCCCGCCGGCCAGCGCCCGGGAGGGGTCGGTGCTGACCATTTCGCCGAGCCGGTCATGGTCGGGGTGGGCCAGGCGGATGCCCGCGTCATCGGTGATCACCACGAAGAGCGCGCCGGTGCGCAGGCGGGCGTTGTCGGCGATCTGCTCGAGGTCGCCGCCCGCGAGCTCCGATTTCAGGGCGGGACCGGCCTGCAGCGGGCTGTCGGCGTACCGCGCGACGGCGGCACGGACCTGCGGGTCGGAGGCGACGGTGCGGGCGATGGCCAGGGCCCGCTGGCCGTACTCGCCGGAGAGGCGGTCGCCGCTGACATAGGCGAAGACACCGAAGGCCAGCCCGACGGTCAGGCCCACCACGGCGATCTGCAACAGCAGGATCTGGGTCCGGAGCCGGACGGAACGGGGGCCGAGCGAGAACACGGGCGACAGTGTAGACAACCCCTCGCAACCACCTGAGCAGAATGCGCAGAACGACCGAATCGCCGCTTGTGTGACTTGCGCGCACAACCGGGTGCAGTGTGACCCGGCCCACGTAGCTTCTGTCCAACGCCGCAGCGGCGGCATCGGAAACAGGAGCACTGATGAGCACAACGACCACTGAGCCCGGGCCGGGTCCCGCGCCTTTGATCGAATTGCGGGGCGCGACCAAGCGGTTCCCCGGCAACAACGGCGGCATCCACACCGCGGTGCGCGACCTGAACTTCACCGTCGCGGCCGGCGAATTCGTCGCCGTCGTCGGCCCCACCGGCTGCGGCAAGTCCACCACGCTGTCGCTGGTGTCCGGCCTGGAACCGGCCTCGGCGGGCCGGACCCTGGTGCGCGGCAAGGATGTTCGCGGCATCCCGGACGGCGTCGGCTACATGTTCCAGCAGGACGCCGTGCTGCCGTGGAAGACGGTCATCGACAATGTGGCGCTGGGCCCGAAGCTCCGGGGCGTGTCCAAGGCCGAAGCCCGTGAACGCGCTGCCCGCTGGGTGCGCACGGTCGGGCTGGCCGGGTTCGAGAACTACTACCCGCATCAGCTCTCCGGCGGCATGCGCAAGCGGGTGGCGCTGGCGCAGACGCTGGTCAACGATCCCGAGATCATCCTCATGGACGAGCCGTTCAGCGCGCTCGACGTGCAGACCCGCCAGCTCATGCAGGACGAACTGCTGCGCGTGTGGTCCGGCACCGACTCGGATGACCGGGAAAAGGGCCGGGCGGCGGTCATCTTCGTGACCCACGATCTGGAAGAGGCCATCGCCCTGGCAGATCGGGTCGTCGTCATGACCGCGAGCCCCGCCACCGTGTGCGGCGACTTCAAGGTCACTCTCGACCGGCCGCGCAATGTCGAGGAGGTCCGCCTCACCGAGGAATTCCGCGACCTCTACAGGGAAATCTGGGAAACGCTGCGCGATCAGGTCGAGGCGGCCCGCACGAAGGGAGCGGCCCGTGTCGCTTGATGTCATGCCGCAGACCGCGGTCGCCGCAACGGAATTCGAGGTGGAGACCGAGGAGCAGATCCTGGCGCGGGTGCGGTCGCAGGCGCGCAGGAACAAGATCCGGACGTGGGGGCTGCGCGCGCTCATCGTGGCCCTGTGGCTGGGCGCGTGGGAGCTCACCGCCACCTACTGGATCGACCCGTTCTTCTACTCCAAGCCCTCGCTGATCTGGGACCGCCTGGTCGAATGGTTCACCGAGGGCACGCAATTCGGCTCCATCTGGCTGCAGCTGTACACGACGGTGCAGGAGGCGGTGCTGGGCTTCGCCATCGGCACCATCGCGGGCATCGCGCTGGGTGTGCTGCTGGGCCGCTCCCGCTACTGGGCCGACGTGCTGGCCCCGTTCATCAAGGCGCTCAACGCGGTGCCGCGCATCGTGCTGGCGTCGCTGTTCATCATCTGGTTCGGCCTGGGCCTGCAGTCCAAGGTGGCGACGGTCGTGGTGCTGGTGTTCTTCGCGGTGTTCTTCAACGCCTTCACCGGTGCGCGTGAGGTGGACGGCAATGTCATCGACAACGCCCGCATCCTGGGCGCGAGCCGCCGTCAGGTGCTGAGCTCCATCGTGCTGCCCAGCGCGACCACCTGGATCCTGTCCTCGCTGCACACCGCCTTCGGTTTCGCGCTGATCGGCGCGGTGGTCGGTGAGTACGCCGGCGCCGGCAAGGGCCTGGGCCTGCTGATCAGCAATGCGCAGGGCACCTTCGACGCGGCGGGCATCTACGCGGGCATGATCATCATCACCGTCGTCGCGCTGGTGGCGGAGTGGCTGATCGGGCTGGCGGAGAACCGGCTGCTGAAATGGCGTCCCTCGCAGGCCGCCTCGGGCCACGGGATCTGAGCCATGAAGTACCGCAAGCACATTGCCGTGGTCCTGCTGGCGATCAGTGCGCTGCTGCTGGTGACCGGCTGCCGCGATTCGCGCCGCATTCCGACCGAGAACGGGCGGCCGCAGATCACCATCATGGTGGGCGGGCTGGAGAAGGTCATCTACCTGCCGGCCATGCTCACCGAGAAGCTGGGCTTCTTCGAGGCCAATGACATCGACGTGCACCTGCTGGGCGAGCAGTCCGGCGCGACCGCCGAGACCGCGCTGCTCACCGGCGACGTCCAGGCCGTGGTCGGTTTCTACGACCACACCATCGATCTGCAGGCCAAGGACCAGTGCCTGAAGACGGTCGTGCAGTTCGCCGACGTGCCCGGCGAGGTCGAGCTGGTGTCGAAGCAGGATGCCGAGGCCATCAAGTCCCCGGCGGACTTCAAGGGCCGCAATCTGGGCGTGACGTCGCTGGGCTCGTCCACCGACTTCCTCACCCAGGCGCTGGCCGGGCAGGCCGGTCTGCGGACCTCCGACTACACCCGGGTGAAAGTCGGTGCGGGACAGACCTTCATCGCGGGCATGAACCACAACGGCATCGACGCGGGCATGACCACCGACCCGACCGTCGCCAAGACGGTCACCTCCGGTGACGCCAAGGTGCTGGTCGACATGCGCAACGAGCAGGGCACCCGCGCGGCGCTCGGCGGCCTCTACCCCGCCGCCTCGCTCTACATGCGCTGCGAGACCGTGGCCGGCCACCCGGACATCGTGCAGAAGCTGGCGAACTCGTTCGTCCAGACCCTGCAGTGGATCAAGACCCACTCCCCCGAGGAGATCGCCGCCAAGATGCCCGGCCAGTACGCGGGCGGCGATCCGAAGCTCTACGTCAAGTCCATCGCCGATTCGATCAGCATGTTCAACGGCGACGGCCTGATGAAACCCGAAGGCGCGCAGAACGTCCTGCGCATTCTCGGCCAGTACTCGCGCAATGTCGCACCGGTGCAGGCGCGCATCGACCTCGACGCGACCTACACCAACGAGTTCGTGGAGAAGGCCCAGGGCGCTCGCAAACCCTGACCGGCCCACGTGGAACCGCACATCGAATGAGGGGTGTGCGGTTTCGCGCTATTGCGGGACGGCGACCACGGGGCGGCGGGAGCGGCGCAGCGCGTCGACGGTGAAGATGGCCAGCGCCAGCCAGATCAGCGCGAACCCCGCCCAGCGGGACGCGGGCATGGGCTCGTGCCCCACCGCCACACCCCAGGCCAGCTGCAGCCCGGGCGTGAGGTACTGCAGAATTCCCATGGTGGACAACGGCACTCGCGGGGCCGCCAGCGCGAACAACACCAGTGGCACGAGGGTGACCGGGCCGGTCAGCATGAGCAATCCCGTATGCGGAAGTGAGGAACCGAAGGTCGCGTTGCCGGTCACCGCGATCACGATCACCGCGATCAGCGCGAACGGTGCGGCCGCCAATCCCTCTGCCGCCAAGCCGGGTAGCGCGTCGAGCCGAATCACCTTCTTGACCAGCCCATAGGTGGCGAAGGAACAGGCCAGGATCAATGCGATCCACGGCGGCCGGCCGTAATCGATGGTCAGCACGATCACCGCGGTGGCCCCCAGCCCAAGCGCGACCCACTGCGGAGCCCGCAGCCGCTCCCGGAAGACGATGACCCCGAACGCCACCGTCACCAGCGGATTGATGAAATACCCCAGCGCACACTCCACCACGTGATGCGAGATCACGCCGTAGACGTACGCGCCCCAGTTCATCGAGATCGCCGTCGATGCCACGGCCGCCAACCGCCAGGTCCGCGCATCGATCCGCCGCAGCTCCCCCAGCCGCCCGGCGAGCGTCATCACCAGCAGCGAGACCACCAGCGTCCAGAGAATCCGCTCGACCAGGACCTCGCCCGCGCTCGCGAAGGACAGCAGTCCGAAGAAGGCCGGAAACAGTCCCCAGATGAAATACGCTCCGATGCCGAAGGCGATGCCCGCGTCCCGGGCGCCCTCGTGTCCCGTCGGCCGATCCCGCCGAGTCGTGTCGACCGCTGCGTCCGAGTTCCCCGGTCCTTCCGCCACCCGATTACGTTAGCCCGCGCAACAAACGTCACGACAGCGAATACATAGGATGATCCTCACACGCCTATCCCGCGCGTGACGGGCAGCTACGGGTCAGTTTCTTTGGTCGCCCTTTACTGTGGAGGGCATGTCGATTACTGCGCAGGCAGCTAGTCCACCCAGCCCACCCGCGCTGGGGCTCACCTCCGCCGAGGTGGAGCAGCGGCGGCGGGACGGACTGACCAACGACGTGCCGGAGCGGGCCAGCCGGTCCGTCAAGGACATCGTCAAGGCGAATGTGTTCACCCGGATCAATGCGATCCTCGGTGTGCTGTTCATCCTGGTGCTGGCCACCGGCTCGCTCATCGACGGCATGTTCGGGCTGCTGATCATCGCCAACAGCGCGGTCGGCATCATCCAGGAGGTCCGAGCCAAGAACACCCTCGACAAGCTGGCCATCGTCGGGCAGGCCAAGCCCGTGGTGCGCCGCGAGGGCATCGCCGGCGCCGTCGCGCCGCAGGAGATCGTGCTCGACGACATCATCGAGCTCGGTCCCGGCGACCAGATCGTCGTCGACGGCGAGGTGATCGAGACCGAACTGCTCGAGGTCGACGAGTCGCTGCTCACCGGTGAGGCCGACCCCATCGACAAAACCCTTGGCGCGCAGATCATGTCGGGCAGCTTCGTGGTGTCGGGCAGCGGCGCCTACCGGGCCACCAAGGTCGGCAGGGACGCCTACGCCGCCAAGCTCGCCGACGAGGCCAGCAAGTTCACGCTGGTCAAGTCGGAGCTGCGCAGCGGCATCGACACCATTCTGAAAGTCATTACCTACCTGCTGATTCCGGCGGGCCTGCTGTCCATCTACAACCAGCTGTTCTCCTCCAAGGAATCCTGGCGGCCCGCCGTCAACGGCATGGTGGCCGCGCTGGTGCCCATGGTGCCCGAGGGCCTGGTGCTGATGACCTCCATCGCCTTCGCGGTCGGCGTGGTCCGGCTCGGTGCGCGCAAGTGCCTGGTGCAGGAGCTGCCCGCCATCGAGGGGCTGGCCCGGGTGGACGTGGTGTGCGCGGACAAGACCGGCACCCTCACCGAGAACGGCATGCGGCTCGCGGAAGTCCGTCCGGTGAACGACATTCCGGAGGCGACACTGCGCGAGGTACTCGCCGCGCTGGCCGCCGACGACCCGCGGCCCAATGCCAGCGTGCTGGCCATCAAGGAGGCACTGCCGGGCGCGCCCGGCTGGGACTCCACCGGGGTCGCGCCGTTCTCCTCCGCCAAGAAGTGGAGCGGCATGTCCTACGGCGAGCACGGCAACTGGCTGATGGGTGCGCCGGACGTGCTGCTGGACCCGGCCTCCGAGATCGCCGACACCGCACAGGACATCGGGGCCAAGGGGCTGCGCGTCCTGCTGCTGGCCCGCAGCGACCGGCCGGTGGACGCGCCCGACGCGCCCGGGCAGGTCACCCCGGCGGCGCTGGTGGTGCTCGAGCAGAGGGTGCGGCCCGACGCCAAGGGGACGCTGGAATACTTCGCCTCCCAGCATGTTTCGACCAAGGTCATCTCCGGCGACAATGCGGTGTCGGTCGGCGCGGTGGCATCCTCGCTGGGGTTGCCCGGGGGCAACGACCCCGTCGACGCTCGCAAACTTCCGACCGATCAGAACGAGCTGGCGGACGTGCTGGAGCGCAAGACCGTGTTCGGCCGCGTCCGACCGGATCAGAAGCGCGCCATGGTCGGTGCGCTGCAGTCACGCGGCCACACCGTCGCCATGACCGGTGACGGCGTCAACGACGTCCTCGCCCTCAAGGACGCCGATATCGGCGTCGCCATGGGCTCGGGCAGCCCGGCCACCCGCGCGGTGGCGCAGATCGTGCTGCTGGACAACAAGTTCGCGACCCTGCCCTATGTCGTGGGCGAGGGCCGCCGGGTGATCGGCAATATCGAGCGGGTCTCCAACCTGTTCCTCACCAAGACCGTCTACTCGGTGGTGTTGGCCTTCCTGGTCGGCATCGCGGGCATCGGGTCGCAGATCTTCAGCTACAAGGCCATCGGCTACCCGTTCCTGCCCCGACACGTGACGATCGCCGCCTGGTTCACCATCGGCATCCCCGCCTTCATCCTCTCGCTGGCCCCCAACAACGAGCGCGCCCGCACCGGATTCGTCGGCCGCGTCATGCGATTGGCGATCCCGTCGGGTGTCGTGATCGGCGTGATGACCTTCATCTCGTACCTGATCGCCTACAAGGGGCCCGACGTCAGCGAGACCGCGAAGATCCAGGCCGGCACCACCGCCCTGATCACGCTGCTGATCATCGCGGTCTGGGTGCTGGCCATCGTCGCCCGCCCGTGGAACTGGTGGAAGATCCTGCTGGTGGCGGGTTCCATCGCGGGATACCTGATCCTGTTCGCGGTCCCGTTCACCCGCCACTTCTTCAAACTGGACCCGTCCAACATCGCGCTGACGACATTGGCCATCGTGTGCGGCGGAATCGGCATCGTCCTGGTCGAGGTTGCCTGGTGGCTCAGCGCCAAGTACCTCGGCGAATCGCCCCACACGCCGGTACCGGTGGACGAAGACGCCTGATCCAGAAGCCGTTTCGAGCCGGGGCCGTGCCGCGACCCCGGCTCGAATCATGTTCAGCGCGATGTCGTTCGTCGGCAGCAGCCCGCTGTCGACGATGTGCGAGCCGAGGCCCGCCACGCAGCCCGGGAAAACGTTGGGGCGGTTCCGGATTGCGGCGAGCCGAATAGCTTGGACCTGCGGTGACGGTCGAATTGGTCGCATGATTTGGCTCGCCGTGGGTGGTGCCGTCCTGGGCAGTAATTGAATTCGCAGGTACCTTGAGCGCCATGGAGGTCTTGCTGCATCAGCTCGACGCATTCGCCGACGCGCCGTTCTCGGGCAATCCCGCCGCGGTCATGCCGCTGCTGTCCTGGCTGCCGGACGAACTGCTGCAGCGGCTGGCCGAGGAGAACAATCTCGCCGAGACGGCCTTCTACACCTCGGCGCTGCCGACGGAAGCGGGTGCGCCGCCGGACAACTCGCCCGCCTTCCATCTGCGGTGGTTCACGCCGACGGTGGAAGTGGACCTGTGCGGCCACGCCACCATGGCCGCGGCGGCGCAGATCCTGGACGACATGCATCCCGGGGCGGATCGGGTCCACTTCTATACGCGCAGTGGGTGGTTGCGGGTGGATCGGGACCGGGACGATCTGGTGCTCGACCTGCCGTCGGTGTCATCGGTGGAAATCGATGTGCACGACGGACTTCCGCATCAGCTGGCGCAGGCGCTGGGGGTGCGGCCGCTGCGCGCGTTCGAGGGGACCGATGTGGTGCTGGTCGTCACCGCCGAACACGAAGTGCGCGAATCCCGTCCGAACTTCTCGGCCTTTCCCGAATTGAACCGCGCCGCCATTCTCACCGCGACCGGCGACGAGGTCGACTTCGTGTCCCGGGTCTTCGCACCCGGTCAGGGCATTCCCGAGGACCCGGTCACCGGGTCGGCGCACGCCCAGCTCACCCCGCTGTGGAGTCGCGAACTCGGGCGCACCAGCCTCACCGCCCGCCAGCTCTCCCGGCGCGGCGGGGCCCTGCGCTGCGCCCTCACCGGCGACCGGGTGCGGCTCACCGGCCGCTGCCGCCGCTACCTCGACGGCGTAGTCCGCCTGCCGGACTGAGCAATTCAGCGCTCGGTGACCTGGCGGGTGAGAGCGTTCAGATCCGTGGTGCGGTAGCCCGGGTAGCCGTGCAGCAGCTCCAGCCATTCGGCGGGGACGGCCGAGGCGCCCCAGCGAGCGCCGAGCAGGCCGCCTGCGATGGCCGCCGTGGTGTCGGTGTCGCCGCCCGCGCGCACCGCGAGTTCCAGTGCGGCGGGCAGGGTTTCGGCATGGGTGATGGCCCACCAGGCCGTCTGCAGGGCGTGCACCACCCAGCCGTTCTTGGGGAAGTCGACGGGGCTGCCGGTTTCGGCCTTGTCCAGCAACGGTTCCCAGAAACCCGTGTCCACCTGGGACAGCGCCTCGCGCAGGCCGTCATAGGTGCCGAACAGGATGGCGTGGCGGATGGCCAGGGTCCAGAGCTTGCACGCCTGCATGGCCTGCATGTCGTAGTGGGTCAGCGAACTGACGAGTTTGGCTGCCTTGCCGCACTTCTCGGCATCGTCGAGATAGGCGAGCGCGACCGGGGCGGTACGCATGAGCGAACCATTGCCCGCCGTCAGGCCGGTCAGATCGTGGGCGCGCATCTGCATGGCGCGCCCGGTCCGATCACGCCACTGCAGCACCTCACGGGTCTGGTTGCCGATGTCCTTGGGTCTGGAATCCCACCACGCCACGAATTCGGTCGCGACCGCGTCCAGCCCCTCCGGGCTGCAGAGGTCCCCGACCCGCGCGGCCGCCTGCGCCACCGCGACCGCCATCGCCGTGTCGTCGGTCCACTCACCCGGCGCCCACGCGAACGCGCCACCGCCTCGCATCCGGATCTCGGCGTCCGGACCGGGCACGGTGAACTCGTAGCCTGCCCCCAGCGCGTCTCCGGCCGCGGTCCCCAGCAGTACCCCGGCGGCCCGGTCGGCCTGCTCCGGCGTCAATTCCATGTGCGCTCGCCTCTTCCGCTCCGATGCGTCCACATCGATCTATCACGACGTTACCCACCGCGCGGGCACGCCGAACCGCGCAGCCGCCGTCTTTACGGGTTCTGCACTAGGCTCGGGGACACTCCCGTGCAGCGTCGCCGCCGCAGTTGTTCCGTGCACTCCCGCTCCGTTACTCGGATGGAAGATCCGGAGGTTCTGCCGATGAACCAGGTCGCCGATCCCACCCTGACCGGGGCACACCCGTCGGCCACGCCACTCGCCCCCGTTCCAGACTCCGGCCACATCTTCGACGTCACCCGCCGCCTGGGCACCGTCGACATGGACGAGAACCAGTACCTGCGCATCGACGGCACCGCCCGCCACCTGCAGGACGCCGGCGTCGACCACCTCGCGCACATCGGCGCCCTCGCTTCACATCCGCACTGGATCGTGCGCCGCACCGTCATCGACGTACTGCGCCCCATCACCTGGCCCACCCAGCTGCGCATCCGCCGCTGGTGCTCGGGCATCTCCCCGCGCTGGTGCACCATGCGGGTCCGCATCGACTCCGACACCGGCGGCCTGATCGAAACCGAGGGCTTCTGGATCCACATGAACAAGGAGACGATGAGCCCGTCCCGGGTGGCCGACGAATTCTTCGAGCTCATGAGCACCACCACCGACGAGCACCGGCTGCGCTGGCGGCAATGGCTCGATGAACCCCAGCCGCCCACGCCCGCCACCCGTTTCCCCCTGCGCCGCACCGACACCGACCACTTCCAGCACATCACCAACACGGCCTACTGGCATGCGGTCCACGAATTCACCGTCGGCGCAACGGATCTCGTCCAGGGACCGCACCGTTTCATCCTCGAATACAACAAGCCCATCCGGTACGGCGAAACCTTGGACATCCATACCGCCCGCACGTCCGACGCCCTCACCCTCTGGTTCTCCGTCGACCACGGCACCCGGGCCATCGCCCGACTCCGCCCGGTCGCATCCTGATCGCCGCGGGCCGATGATTGCGACGGTCTCGGCCCGTCTCGACTCGTATCAGCCCATCGAGGAGGAACGATGCTCGCAGATCCGGTATCGGCAGAGGACCTGAACATCTACGGCAAGGCCGAGCTGCCCTGGGACCGCGTCCAGAAGGCGATCGACGCATGGATCGGGCTGCCCGAGACTCCCCAATTCCTCGGCACCGTCAGCCCATCCGGCAAACCGAGCTCGGCAGGGATCGGCGGCATCGAAGCCGACGGCCACATCTACTTCACCAGCGGGCCCGACAGCAAGAAGTCCCGCAACCTGGCCACCAACCCGTTCTGCACACTGTCCATCCGATTCCCGGATGTCGACCTCGTACTGTCCGGAGCAGCGCACCGGATCATCGACCCTGCCGAACTCGATCGCGTCACCGCCGTGTACCGCGCCGGCGGTTGGCCCGCAGAGCGATCCGGCGACGCGATCACCGCACCCTACAGCGCCCAGAGCGCCGGACCCGCCCCCTGGCACCTCTACCGCCTCACCATCCACACCGCGGTAGGCGTGGCCCTGACCGACCCCCACGGCGCCACCCGCTGGCACTTCGCCCACTGACCGCCATCGACAGTTGCGTCCGGCTCCTCCGGACCTGACCGCCCCGCACCCCCAAACCCGAAAGATAAAGAGCCAAAAGACAAAGATGCCTGGAGAAGAGAGGGGCTGGGCTCACGTCCGCGCCTGCAGCTACCAGCCCCCTCACCTTTGAAGCCGCATGTGGGGTTACTGCAGGAGGCATTCCCTTGGATCACGGGGTTGGGGTCGCCACGTGATGGCTTGCGCCCGTTGGGGACACTGCGGATCAGCAGTAGAGCCGGGGATCGACCTCCCGGCGGGCGGGCGGCAGTGTGGTGAGGACAGGGAGCCGGCCAGCGGGCTGGATTGGTCTCTGCCTGCCCGGGATGGGGTCACCCGCCTCGTGGGCTCGTGCGTCGGCCACGAGCGGCGACCAGTTGTCAGGACTCCGAGCCCTTGGGCCGTGAAGATGTGGTTGGTCGACGCACGCCGACGGCATCGAGCACGTGCACCTGGTCCTGCATGAGCGCGATGAGTGGTGAGATGCCCACGTGCGGGCGCACCAACGCCGGAATCTGATAGCACAGCGATTTGCCGCCACAGGTGGCATGAGCACCAGGGCGTCGCCGCCGGCGATCACCTGGTCTTCGGTCGCGATCCCCCGACGGCGGTCGCCTGTAAAGCGGTAAAGGTGGCGGCGGCTGTCGGAGTGGTGGCCGTCGCAGGTACCGAATGCGATCGTGGTCCGGGTCGGCGATCACAGTAGTGGCCGAGGCGGTCATCCGGGAATCACGCCACCCGTGAACCCCACCTCTGGCAACTGGATTCGATGGCAGCGGCGACCTGCTGCCCCACGTGATGTCTGTCGTTCACGCGAGCCGTGCCGGAGAGATCGAGACGTTTCGGTGCAATCCACCCGGTCCGCCCCCGATAGGGGGAATCCTTGCCCATCACAACGGTTTTCCAACCCTCGGCACTGTCGTTGACCAGCGCGTGGCAGTGATCGCACACCAAGGTCAGATTGGTCAGATCCGTGGGCCCGCCCTCGGCCCAGTCGGTGATGTGGTGCACCGCGCACATGCTCGCGGGTGCATCGCATCCCGGGCGGGTACAGCCCTTGTCGCGAGCGATAAGGGCCAGCCGCTGGGCCGGAGTCGCCAAGCGCTCGCAGCGGCCCAGGTACAGCGGCAGCCCGTCGGCATCGAGGACCGCCAGCACCGGGCGGGTGCCCTCGGCCATCTTCAATGCCTCGTCGATGCTCACGTGGCCGCCGGAAGCGGTGGTCGCGACCCCGGAACCACGCTCGAGATCGGCGACGGACATGGTCAGGATGGCCTGCACCGGCAGGCCCCGGTGCGAACCCAGCTTGGCCGGGTCGACACCTGGCTGCAGCAGCGCGAACAACGCGTCGTGAGTGCGCTGACCGGCATCGCGACGGTCACGACGCGCGGCCGCCTCCAACACCGTCGAATCGACGACTTTGACCGTGGCGGCAACGCTGTCGGCGTCGTCGATGTTGCACATGCCCGGACGCGCCAGCTTCGCGAACACCGCATCGAGCAGAGCCCGCAACTCCGGGGTGATCCAGCCCTCGATCCACGACATGCCATCCACCCCGGGACGACCCAGGATCAAACCCCGGCGGCGACGGCGGTCGGCGTCGGAGACGACCTTGCCGTCGGGGTCGACACGGGCGAGGATGCCGCGACCGATCTTGGGCAGGTCATCGGGCCACCCGACCCGGGAGTGATCGACCAGGATGTCCTCGGCCTCGGCGCGCGTCTCGGCGGGGATGTCGGCGGGCAGGTGGTTCATCACGTCGACGATGTTGCGGACATGATCACGCGAGATCTGGCCTGTCTCATAGGCTTCGGCGGTCGAAGCCAAGGTGGCCGGACGCAGATGCCCGGAGGGCTCGAAGAACTCCCCGCACTGGCGGGTGATCTTCACCCGCACCGACGCGTCGTACCTCGACAATCCCAACGTCTGACGCAGGAACGGCACCACATCCTTCACCCCACTCGATGCGGGCAGCGAACGGTTGCAGGTTTCGATGATCAGACGTGAATCCAGCGCCGACAGTTGACGTTTGCAGGATTCCAGGCGCTGCATCAACTCCACGACGTCACCGTCGGCGAACGGGTTCAGGTTTCCGCGGAGGACGGAATTCGACAGGGTTTCGACGGCGGCCGCCAATTCGGCGATGCCGCACGTGTCGAGTGTTTCCCCTTTCGAATCCATGTGCTAATTCTACCGCTATCGCGACCGCAATAGAAGGCGAATTCGGTTGTGATACAACAGTTTTCAGACATTGAACCATTTCGAATTTCAACCTCAGTAAGGTGCCAGGTATGGAGGAATCCGGTGTCGCCCTTGCCATTCGAGCTGCGGAAGCTGCATCCGGAGTAATCCGTGATCAGTTCCGTGGCCCGGTCACCCGCTATGGCAAGGAGGATGATGACTTCGCTACCCAGGCTGATCTTGCCGCCGAGCGGACCATTCTCGATATCCTCCGGGCCGCTCGTCCCGGCGATCGTTTCCTCGCCGAGGAGTCCGGTACCACCGGGGCCCGTTCGGACCGCACCTGGTTGATCGATCCGCTGTGCGGCACGCGGAATTTCGCTGCGGGGACACCGCTTGTCGCGGTGAATATCGCGCTGCGCGCCGGGGAAGCCATTACGGCGGCCGCGGTGGCGGATCCCTTCTCCGGGGAGATCTTCTGGACCGACGGGACCACTGCCGCCGTTCGCCGCGACGGCAACGACCACCCGCTGCTCCCCCAATCCGCGAGCCGCCTGGTCGAGATCGACGCCGACAACCCGTCGCCCTACACGGACTGGTTCTCTTCTGGCCGGCTCATGGCCGACGAGTCCTTCACTGCCGCCTTCTATCCCCGCGTTCTGTCCACCTCACTGGCCCTGGTCTGGGTGGCAGCGGGCCGTCGCGCCGCCTACCTCGTGGACCGCGATCTCCGCGACGACGTCCATTTCACCGCCGGCATCGCCGTGTGCCGGGCAGCCGGTTGCACGGTCACCGGCCTTACGGGGCAAGCCCTCCACACTCCACCGCACGGCCTGCTGGCCGCAGCCGACCCCGCCACCCACGGCCGGTTGCTCGACATCGTCGCCGGGACTCGCTAGAGCGAGGTATGGTGCGCGAGCGATGGCCAGCGCGTCTATGGGATCGGAATTGCCGTAGGTACGGGCCGAATCTCGGGTGTTGGCCATGAGTTTCGGCGCCGGAACGCCCGGCGCCAGGTCCACGGGTGCCAGCGCGCCATATCGCTCGCGCATAGCCCGGTAGTGGCCGTGTGGGTCGGCCGCGAACGCCTCCGTGTAGAAGGGCTACGCGGGGGGCGTCTTTGCCCCCGGCGCCGTCGTCGAGAAGGCTGTGCTGTCGCTCAATGCCGGTTCCTTCGAGGGCCTCTCACAGACCGCATCGGCCGCCCGCCACCGGCACCCGCGGAGATGAGCGCACAACCCCCTTCGTCGTGCGCACATCTCGACGGGCCGACGTGCTGCTCCAGCTGGTGCAGTACCTCCTCGTCGGACAGCCCGACCGGATGCGCGATGAGCGACCTCGTGACGGCGGCGCTGCCGTCGAGAGTGCTGTGCTGTCGCTCAATGCTGGTTCCTTCGAGGGCCGCTCACAGACCGCATCGGCCGGTAGAACCTGTCGGTGCCGCCTCCTTGGGGCACAGAAGACGCTAACCGCGAAGTCCGAGACATTTCTGGCAAGTTTGCGACGCATTTTGGCAAGGCGGGTCGTGCGCTCGTTGTGAGCCGCCGACGGTCATGATGTCGATCCGGGCGCGCGATCACCCCGCGTCGCGGACACGAAATGGGGGAATGCTGTTGTCCAGCAACACAGTTTTCCCGACTTCGCGGTGCGGCTATCCGAGCAGCCGTTCGCGCATCTGCTGCGGGGTCAGCTCGAACTGACGCTGAAAGGCTGAGCTGAACCGGCGAACCGACGAATAGCCCGCCGCCTCGGCAATCTGGCCCATCTCGATGGCCCCGGGGTGAGACAGTCGCTCACGCGCACGCCCGAGGCGGATCTCTCGCAGCAGCGCAGCGGGCGTGACACCGTCCGTTTTCGTCAGAGCGGTGTACAGCGTCCTCCTGGAGACTCCGCACATCTGAGCAACTGCATCCGGCGTCAACTTGAGGTCGTCGGCGAGGCCTTCCATCGTTTCCCGGGCTCGTGCGGCCACAAACGCATACCTTTCCTCCGGGAGCGCCTCGGTGCGGTCGAGCAGCCCATCGAGCAGGGAGAGCGTGCTGCGATATGCGATACGGAAGTCGTGCGCGTTCCACGTCCTATGGTTGGCGTGGAGGTGAGTGATCTGATTCACCAGCATCGGAACCAAAGGACGTCTGGCATCCAGCGCGAGCGGGGCAGGATCGGCCAGGCCGCGACTGACCAAACGCCGCGGAACAGTCATGATCAGCGATTCCAGCGGTTCATCCTGCAGCATGACGAAGGGCAAGTCCCAGCGGATGAACGCGACCGTTCCCGGCCCGAAGATCTCGGCTCGGTCACCCTGCCCGAGCTTGAACTCCCCACGTAACGGCACCATCAAGCGATAGCCGTCGTCGCCATCGCCCTTGGCATCGCGGGCGGTTCGACGGTAATGCACGGGGCCAGAAGAGAACCGCACGATTTGCAGGTCGCCGGCTGCCTGGGCAAGCGTCTTCCAACCGAAGTCGCTGCCGTTGTCTCGCGCGTTGAATGCCAGGCCGACACTCCCCTGCCGACGCAGCACGTAGTCGTGCCAGTGCTCTCTCCGCTGCGCCGCAGTCTCGGACTCCGCCGGCGACTCCTCATCCCACCAATAGTCCGAATTCACGGGGTTATTCCTTTTCCCGCACGTCTCCAAAGCCTTCAATGTAGCAAGCAGCTTGCGCGCTCCGCACCGCGAGATGTTGATCCAGGCGATCACGCCAGAGGGAGCGGCCGCCGGATGTGCTGCGCTGCAATCACTCCGGGCGGAGGGTGGGTACTGCGGGCCGGGGTTGGCAGGTCCTGGATGATCGGCTTCAGTTGGCCACGCCTCGCTGCCTGTGTACCTCGCCGGCCCAACGAGACGCGCGGCCGCCACCCAGGTGGCGCGACAACCGCGAACCGTCCCGCGGCCCCGAATCTCGCTCCGACCGTATAGGCCTTGCCGAGAAACGATCATGTGCGCCACTGAATCTCGCAGCGCCGTCACCCACGGTCATGGGTATGATCTGGCGACATGCAGCCTAGTGGGGATTCCGGCCCCGACATCCTCGACCGAATCCCGGTGCCGCTGTACGCACCCGAGTTCGCCGCCGACCCGCACACCTTCTACGCCGCAATGCGCGAGAAATTCGGTGCCCTTGCCCCGGTGGAACTTTCGCCCGGCATCGCCGCCACTCTGGTGATCGGTTATCGCACCGCAGTCATGATCAACAATGATTCCGAGCGCTTCCCAGCCGATCCACGTGTCTGGGAGCGGGACATTCCCGCCGACTGCCCGATCCTGCCAATGCTGCAGTACCGGCCGAACGCGTTGCGCAGCGCGGGCCACGAGCACGCGCGGTATCGGAAGGCCAGTGTCGACAGCATCGACGCGATCAACATGTACCAGGTCGACGCCGTGATCGAAGAGATCGTGATCCCCCAGGTCAATACGTTCTGCGCCGACGGCGAGGCCGACCTGATCAGCCAGTACGCCTTCCCGGTCACCTTCGCCTACCTCAATGCCATGGTCGGGTGCCCGGCCGATATCGGCGGGCAGGTCGCCCAGGGCATGGCGATGATGTTCGAGGGCAACTCGGCCGAGGAGGGCAACGCGCTGTTCGTGACCGCGCTCGGCAACCTGGTGAGCCTCAAAAGGCGGGAGCCGGGCGATGACGTCACCACCCGGCTGCTGATCCACGCAGCGGATCTGACCGATGAGGAGCTGGTGCACCAGCTGGTGACGATCTACGGCGCCGGCATCGAGCCGCTGACCAACCTGATCGCCAATACGCTGCTGCTGATGCTCACCGACGAACGGTTCTCCGGAGTGGCGGCGCTGACCACGCGGGATGCGTTGAACGAGTTGCTGTTCACCGACCCGCCGCTCGCGAACTTCGGGATCACCTACCCGTCGCGGCCCATGATGGTCGAAAAGGCGTGGCTGCCCGCCAATCAGCCGGTGGTCACCAGCATGGCGGCCTGCAACAACGACCCCGAGATCGTGGGCCGCTACACCGGCAACTCCGCGCATCTCGCCTGGGGCACCGGACCGCATGCCTGCCCGGCCCAGGACGTCGCGTTCTCGGTTGCGCAGAACGCCATCGATCAGCTCTTCGACCGGCTGCCCGAACTCCGGCTGGCCTGCCCGGCCGACGAACTCGTCTGGCGGCCAGGGCCTTTCCATCGATCGCTGGCGAGCCTGCCGGTGGTTTTCCCGCCCGTCCGCTACCCGTTCTGACCGCCACCTCGGGATGCCGCACCGACCGGCATCCCGAGCGTCTCTCAGCCGTGTGCGGCCGGGGCCCTCAGCCGAGCCGCAGCGCGTTCGCGCACTGCTCGATATAGCTGTCCGAGTCGTACACCGTGCGCAAGGAACCAGTTTCGAGCTCGAACGCCGCGACCAACTCGCCAAGGTGCGGGGCCAGCATCTCGTGCAGCTGGACACGCATGTCCCGCAACGACTCTCGCGTCTTGGGCAACGGGCCGTCCGGAAGCAGATCCGCGCCGTGCGCCAGGCATTGACGCACGGCGAAGAGGGTGAGCATGTTCTCCATCACCCGCCGCGAATCGGACGGCAGATCGGCGGCACGCTCGGCCAGCCGCACCGCGGCACGATGCGCGGTGTGCGCGTCGGCGGCGGCCAACGCCAGGTCATAGACCCGGTCCCAGCGGGCCTGCCGATCGCCGCTCGTGTTCGCGTAGGCCTCGAGCGTGCGGTGCTGAAGGAACAGCGCGCGAGCGCCCATCCACTTCACCCAGCTGTCGGGGGTGTCGATATCGCAGGGCTCGAGCTCGTCCCAGCCATCCTGGGTCCACTCGTCGGGCCCGAACAGCCGGCGGTAACCCGCCAGCAGGGCGATCACGTAGCTGTCCCCTTCGGCGGTGGCCGCGGCATCGCGCAGGGCCCGATACTCCACGATCTTGTTGTGGGCGAATACACCCTGGGCGCCGAGCCGATCGCGCACCTCACCAACCACCCGCATCGCGGTGGAGGTCGCGAAGTACTTGGTCAGTGACACCAGGTCCGTCAGCGCCGGACCCTGCTCGTCGTCTCCGGCGTCGATGACGGCGGCGAAACCGTCCACGGCGATCTCCACCGCGGACGTGGCGAGATAGGTATCGACCACCGCCTCGACCAGCGGCGCGTAGTGCGCCGGCACCTCCAGCAGCGGGACACGCCCGCCCGCCATGCTTGCGATGTCGCGCTGCGCGGACTGTCGTACGGCGATCGACACCGCGGCCCGCGACACCGCCGCGGCCATGCCCGAAATACATAGCCGACCCACACGCACGCGGCTGATTGCACGCCACACCTGGTTGTCGCGCGGGATCGGCGAGATCAGCTCACCGTTGGCGTCGATGCGGGTTCCGGTGTGCGACAACAGGCATTCGCGCGGCACCCGGACATTATCGAAGCGGGTCATTGCGTTATCCATGCCCAGCCCCGGCTTCTCGGGCATGCGGCGGATGGTGAGACCGGGTCGCACCTGTCCGTCGGCGTCGCACATCCACACCAGGAACGGGTACACGCCGTGCGCGGTCTCGCCGATGATCAACCGCGCGAACACGATTCCGAATCGCGCTACGCCCGCGACCGGCGGCGCGGCGGTCGTCGGCATGAACTTGATCGCCGCATCGGTCGGCGTGTTCAGCACGAAGCCACCACCGTCGGCGGGGTCGTACACCGCGGTCGTCTCGAGATTGTTCAGGTCGCTGCCGTGACCGACCTCGGTGAGCACATAGGCACCGACCGCACGACCCGCCAGCAGCTCCGTCAGCGCAATATCCACTTGGCCGGTGCGCGAATGCTGTTCGAGCAGAGTGCCCAGCACCAGGTTCACCTGCACGGTCAGCAGTGCCCCCAGGTGAGGATCGACGACCGTGGACTGCTCGTGCAGGGTCAGGCACTCCCGCAGATCCGACACCGTCTCCACCGCCGACAGACTCGGCAACAGTCGCAGGTACCGCTCGTAGGCACGGGCACCGGGGTCCTTGGTCGCAGCCCACCAATCCTGGTCGAAACCTTCTTCGCCGAACAGCCTGTTGTACCGTTGCGCCGCGGCGCGCCGGCCGCCGAACAACAAGTCCGCGAAACTGTCCACATTCCTGTGAGAGACCATGACTCTGCCTTCTCTTCCACTCATTACCGATTCCAAGCGACTTGTCGTGCGTCACTTGGCATTACGCATGGCCCGGTAGCCGGGGTGTCCGGCGACCGAGACCATCGGAAGCTGTCAGTTCATTGGGGAATCAGCGGCCCGATGAAGTGGCCTGTCGAGAGTTCAACCCATCGCCCACCTTCGGGCGGCATCGCCTGTCGACCGGCCATCGAGGAAAGCCGTTCGCGCCATCGCACCATGCTGCGACCCCGCAGGAGCCACAGTGTTGCGGTAGGACAAACAAGACACGAAACAGATTGTGACACAAAGTTCTTCAAATCGAGTTATGTAATGTTGGGATCACCGGTCGACTCACCCTCGGCACCGGGTCCGATCAGGCCGCTGACGACCGGATGCACGTCGACGCGCTCCGCGGAATGAGCCACATCTGCCAGCAGCAAGCTGTAGGTGCCAACCTGCATTACCCGGTCGCCGCGCTCGGTGAGCAGCGCGGAGAAAAATCGTCGGCGGGGTGGCTGTTTCGCCGAATGCGCCGGCGCGTTCCTGGGTCGCCGCTAGGTACGCCCCGTCACGAGCAGCCGGATGTCACCGCCCTTTGCGACAACTCACCGCGCGCCGATCATGGCGTCGGATGCCCCCTCCGCCCGCCTCGAGAAGATCCGAGCGGAGCTCCTCGGCCTGGGCTGGTCATCGAGGACCGGGCGCTGGCGTAGGTCAGTTGCCGGGGACCGGCCCGTCGTCGAGGGGCGGACTGGCGGATTCGAGTTGTTCGGGCAGGAGCGGGGATACCGCGAAGACGGCGGCGGATGCGTCGGCGGGGAGTGCCTCGACGGCGCGAACTCCCGGGTGCGCGGCCAGCGTGCGGAGTTGCGCCGGCGTGCCGTGCAGAACGATGGCGACGACGCACGGGCAGTCGGCACCCAAGCGGCTCGCCACGAGGTTCTTCACCCGGGTGGAGCGGTCGTCGTAGGTGGGCGTCGACTCCATCTGGGCGGCAGCGGATTTCACCGACGCCACGGCCACGGCATCGCCCGCGGGGACACCGATCGAGATGATCGGCGTCGCCACGCGGTCGACGGCCACGTGATAGTCGATCTCCGAGATCCGCAGGCCGCCACTGAATTCCGGGATGCGGTCGGCGGTGACACCCTCGGTGAACGACAGCAACGCCCAGTGCCCGTCGGAGTCGGTGCCCTGCAACGACTTCTGGGCCCGCTCCAGGTAGTGCGTCACCGGCTCACCGCTCTCCGGCCCCAGCCGGTCGGTGGAGATGATCGCTGACCGGGGCGGGATCGCCCACCCCAGCACCACGATCAGGATCGCGAAAAGCACTGCGGCCGCACCGATCCCGGCGCGGCGCGGCGTCAGCGCATCCACTCGAGACCCCGGATCAGTGCGCGCGCAGGACGTCGAGGGCGTGTTCCAGATCGGCGGGGTACTCGCTGGTGATCTCGATCCAGCGGCCGTCGGCGGGATGGTTGAAGCCCAGCTGGCGGGCGTGCAGCCACTGCCGTTCCAGCCCCAGCCGCTCGGCCAGACGCGGGTCCGCGCCGTAGGTGAGGTCGCCGCAGCAGGGATGCCGCACCGCCGAGAAGTGCACGCGAATCTGGTGGGTGCGACCGGTTTCCAGGTGGATGTCGAGCAGGCTCGCCGACTGGAAGGCCTCGACGGTGTCGTAATGGGTGATCGACGGGCGGCCGTCCGCGGTGACCGCGAACTTCCAGTCGTTGCCACGCGCGCGTCCGATGGGCGCGTCGATGGTACCGCTGCTCGGATCCGGATGACCCTGCACCAGCGCGTGATACCGCTTCTCCACGGTCCGGTACTTGAACGCCCGCTTGAGCTGGGTGTAGGCGTGCTCGGACTGTGCGACCACCATCACACCCGAGGTGCCGACATCCAGCCGGTGCACGATGCCCTGCCGCTCATGGGCTCCCGAGGTCGAGATGCGGTAGCCCATGGCCGCCAGGCCGCCCACCACGGTGGGGCCGCTCCAGCCGACACCCGTGTGCGCCGCCACCCCAACGGGCTTGTCGACGGCCACGATGTCGTCATCGGCGTAGAGGATCTTCATCCCCTCCACCGGGGTCGCCTCCACCGTGAGTTCCCGCTTGGGCTCCGGGAATTCGACCTCCAGCCAGGCCCCGGCGGTCAGCCGGTCCGACTTGCCGGCCGAGATGCCGTCCAGCTGGACGCCGCCGTCCTCGGCCATCGAGGCCACCGCGGTGCGAGACAGCCCGAGCAGGCGCGACAGCCCGGCATCGACTCTCATACCGTCCAGCCCGTCGGGCACCGGCATGCTGCGGGTCTCCCTCATGCTGCCTTCCCCTCCGCGCTCGACGCCGCCTGCTGCCGATGCATGCGAGTGCCGTCGGGTTCGAACCCGAACACCGTCAGCGCCACCAGCAGAATGGCCCCGCACACGATCGACGAATCGGCCACATTGAACACCGGCCACCAGCCGACCGCCACGAAATCCACCACATGACCCTGCAGCGGGCCGGGCGCGCGGAACAGACGGTCGATGAGATTGCCGAGCGCGCCGCCCAGCACCATGCCCAGGCCGATGGCCCACGGCAGCGAGCGCAGGGTCCGGCCGATGCGTATGACACCGATCACCACGGCCGCGGCGACCAGGGTCAGCAGCCAGGTCATGCCGGTGGCCATGGAGAACGCGGCGCCCGGATTGCGGACCAGGGTCAGGCGCACGCTGTCGCCGATGAGATAGATCGGCTTACCGGGCGTCATGGTCGCGACCACGATGGTCTTGGTCAGCAGATCCAGGCCCAGCAGCACCACCGCGATGAGCAGGAGCACCGGCAGACGCAACGGCTGCGCGGGGGAAGTCCCGGCATCGGCCGCGGGGCTGATCTCCCCTGGCGATGTGTCTGGTTCCTCTGCGCCGGATTCGCGCGGCCGATCGGTACTCACCCTGACATCATTCCCTATTCATGCCGGGCGCCTCTGAACACCCCGAAACCACGGCCCCACAGGATCCCAGCTGTTTTTCAGGAACGCGCCGTAACCTGTTCGACGTGACGGTGTTGTCTTCCTCCCCCAGCTCGGCGAAAGCCACCGCACGCTGCTCCGGCACCCCGCGCCCGCCGCGGCGAGGCGCGGGCACGCGCACCACGCGCTCGGGAGTCCTGCTCCTGGTTCTCGCGGTGACCCTGACCGCCTTCGGCGTCGGCTGCAGCGATCGTACGGAGACCACGGCCGAGGCCGACGGCACCGAACCGGTGGGCATCAACAAAGAGGTCACCATGCCCATCGAGGCCGTGACCGCCACCGTCGTCGAGCCGGGCGCCGAGCCCCGCTCGCCGCTGCGCCGCACCCTCGAGACGGGCGCCACCCAGCAGGTCACGCTGAGTACCGAACATCACATCGAGCAGCAGATCAATCAGCAGGCGCTGCGCGACATCTCCCCGCCCGCGATGACCATTCCGCTCACCGCGCAGTCCGGCACCGACGGGGTGGAACTGACCGTCGGCAATGTCACCTCCCCCGACCCGACCCTGGCCAAGGCGCTGCTGCCCGCGGACGGTTCCCACGTCGGCTTCGACGTCAGTGACCTGGGGGCGATCACCGCGCTCAAGCTGGCGCCCAAGCCCGCCACCTCCGACTCCGCGCGGGCCGCACTGGAGCAGGCGTTCTATCAGGCCGTGTACCAGTCCATCGCATTCCCGCCCGACGCCGTCGGCGTGGGCGCGGTGTGGACGGTGCGGCAACAGGTTTCCGGCAGCGTGCCGCTGGAGCAGGTGACCACCTGCACCCTCACCTCCCGGGACGGCAACCAGCTCACCATCGAACTGAATGTGGTGCAGACGCCGAAATCCACTGTGTGGCATCTGCCCAACGAGGCGGGCCAGCTGGAGATCGTCGACTACCTCATGCACGGCACCGGCACCATCGCAGTGGATCTCGGTCTGCCGCTTCCGGTTTCCGGTTCGGTCGAGGTGGGCGGCAACCAGACCTACCGCGACCCGCGCAGCTCGGTGACGCTGCGGCAGACCCTGCGCACGGAGGTGCAGTGGGGCGCCTGACGCGGCTCGCGCTGCTGGCGGGGGTCCTGGCGCTGGCCGCCACCGCCTGCGGCAGCCACAAGGATTCCGCGCCCACACTGCCGAGTCTGGGGCCGGCCGTGCAACCGTCCGGAACGCCCGGGGGCGCACCGGTTCTCGACCAGTTCACGCTGCGTTCGGAGCTGCTGGACGTGTCGGTGATGCCCGCGGGGTTCACCGCGCTCGACGATCCGCCGCCGGGGAGTTCCGGTGGGGCGGGCGCCAAGACCGATCCGGCGCCGTGCGCGAATGTGCTGGCAGCCATGGCCGTTCAGGCTCCCGGGTCGGCGGCGCAGGCCGCGGCCCAGTTCGGCGGGCCGAATTTCGCCAGTGTGGATATCGATGCGGCGTCGTATGCGAATGGCGGAGCGGCGCAGGCTTTTTCCACCGTCCAGTCCATTCTGCCGGGCTGTACCAGGTACTCCGGTAAGGATGCCGACAATACGAAAGTCGAATTCCGGCTGGGCGGTTTGAATCAGCCGCAGGCCGGTGACGGCTCGACCGCATTCCAGGTGCGCACCACCAGCGACGGGCTCACGTTGTACACCGATGTGAGCATCACGCTGGTCGGTTCGACGGTGGTGCAGATCGCCTACTCGGATGCGAAGGAACCCGATCCACAGCAGCTCAGCGCCATGACCGCAGCGCAGGTGCGCAAGCTGCAGGGGGCTGCGGGTCCGTAGTCACGGAACTTTTCCCGCATATGCGGCAATTCGGGTGATCATTCGGAAATTCGAGTAATTCTTGTCGGCACCGGGGCATAAGCTCGACGCGTCCGGCAACAACCTCGAACGGAGGTTTTCGATGTCCGATGTCAAACCCATTCCCGAGGGCTACCCGACCGTCTGCCCCTCGCTCGCCTGCAATGGCGCCGCTCAGGCGATCGACTTCTACAAACGTGTTTTCGGCGCCGACGAACGTTTCCGCATGCCCGGGCCCGACGGCACGGTCGCGCACTGCGAAATGCAGTTCGGCACTTCGGTGATCATGCTCGGCGACCCGGCGCCGTCCATGGGGTTCCTGGATCCCAAGGCGGTCGGCGGCACGCCGGTCAATCTGTACGTCTATGTCGACGATGTCGACGCCGCCCACGCCGCGGCCCTGTCGGGCGGGGCGCAGGAGCTACAGCCGCCCGCCGACCAGTTCTACGGTGACCGCACCTCGGGCATCGAGGATCCGTGGGGTCACCGCTGGACCCTCGCCCTGCACGTCGAGGACGTCGAGCCGGAGGAGATGGCCAAGCGTATGGCCGACATGCAGGGCTGAGGCCCGGCATGCGGTCCGGTAGCACGGTCTGAAAACGCCTCCGCACCCGTTTCCGCGCGGAAACGGGTGCGGATCGCGGTCGCCGGCCGGGCGGCTATTGCCGCCCGGCCACGGTGATCACTGCCAGCCGGTCACATTGATCGGGCCGGGATTCCAGAGACCGCTGTGCGGGTCCGTGGTCACCACGGGCTTGGCGGTCTGTGCGGAACCGTCGATCCGCTCGAGCCGCTGCAGCTCACCCCAATCCATGCGCGGGTCGTGGTCGAGGTAGGTCGCCAGGGTGACCGGGCGCAGCAGCATCGAGCTCCAGCCCAGGGCGCCGCCGCCGTCATGGCTCTGCCACAGCGTGGTCATGGCCGCGCCCCCGCGGTCCGGCATGATGCGGTAGTCGGGCACCTCGGCGATACCGTCGAGGTGATCGAACGGCCGCTGGCACGGGAACTGCAGGCCCACTTCCCAATCCAGCAGCACCGGCTTGTCCCGGCCGACGTAGTCCTCCAGCGTCACCGTCTGCGGGACGCGCGGCGGGGTGAGCGCCACCCACTGCTTGGGGTCGCTGTCACGATCCTCGGCGAGTACGCGAATCGCGGTGGCCTGGGCCGGAATATCGCTCAGCGGCACCCGCAGATTGCGCCACGTCGGCGCGGGGCCGATATCGATGGGCGTGACGCGGCCCTGCGGTTCGACCGAACCGTCAGCGCCCGGCATACCGTACTCGATCTCGACCGATTGGCCCGGCGTCACGATGCCGTCCTTGCTCACCGAGCGGATCCGCCCGGCGGCCGTCATCGCGATGATGCCGGAGCGATCCTGCTGCCCGGGCAGGGCGTACCAGCCGGTGGTCAGGGTGGAGACCGCCTCGGAGCTGTTGTAACTGCCCAGCACCGGGGTATCGGAGGCGAGCCCGAAAGGCAGTGGCGCGGTGGTTGTTCCGTCCACGGTAGTGCTGCCGCGGTTGCTGACCGCACTGGAGACGCTGCCGCCGGTATCGACGTCATCGTCGGGGCGTAGATCGGTGGACACGCCCTTGGGCGAGAAGCCGACCGCGTCTGCGGTGAAGGTGCTGAGCGCATCGCCGTTGAGCGGCTTCAGCATGCCCTGGTTCGGGTCCGTCTCGACCAGCACGTCGCGGGCCAGGCCGCACGGCTTGCCCAGCACCGCATCCACATTCGAGCGCGCCAGCGAGTAGGCGGGGTACTGCGCGACCGCGCCCTTGGCGAGCGAGCCCACCTCGAACAGCACCATGAACGCGGCCGCCACGGTCAGCGGCGGAATCGCCACGAAGCGCCAGCCCAGCTTCGAGATCCGGTGCGGGCCGGGCTGTTCCGGCGCGCGCACATGGAACCAGCCGGCCAGGGCGAGCAGCGCCACCGTGAGCGCCAGGAAGATCTTGTCGACCTCGATCCCGGCCAGCACCACCGACTTGTCGTGCCAGGGCACATTCCAGTTCGAGACGTACCACCAGCCGTTGATGCTGGAGAACGCGACCGCGAGCGCGAACGCGATCACCGCAGCGAACAGCGCGCGGTTACGCGGGGAACGCATCACCCGCGGACCGACCGCCACCGCGGTCAAAACCGCGATGACTCCGGCCAATCCGGCGTAGATGCCGTTGTGGTGGGTCCACTTGGTGGGGGTGAACATCATCAGCGCGATGACGCCCACACCGGTGCCGAGCACCCGTCGTACCGGGCCCGGCGCGGTGAACGGGATCCGGCCGCCCTTGCGCAGCAACACGAACGCGCACACCAGCAGGCCGATCCAGAACGCGAACATGCCGAAGCGCCGCGCCAGCGAACCATCGATGGTGGGCATGAAAAGGTATTGGTAGCGAATGTATTCGCCGTCCCAGTGCACATCCGGGCCGACCGCGGTGTGCACCCGGCTCATCTCGAACATCGACGACAGCGGCTGATCGCAGAACATGATCGCCAGCACCACCGCACCGGCCGCCGCCAGCGGAGCGGCGAGGGTGAGGTACGCGCCGAAGCGGGCCTTCAGGATCGTGAAGGCGCTCGCGCCGGGGGCGGTCGGCTTGCCGAGCACGGTCGCGTGCTTGTTGAGGATCCGCCAGGCCGGCCGGATACCGGCCAGCAGCGGCGCGAAACAGATGATGCCGGACGGGCCGACGGTGCAGGTGAACGCGCCGATCATGATGGCCACGCCGTAGGGCAGCAGCCGGCCCGTCGCGATCGCCCGCTCCACCGAGACCCAGGTGAGCAGGACCCCCAGTGCCACCAGCGGTTCCGGGCGCAGGCCGTTGTTGTACGGCAGCCAGACGGCGAGGAAACCCAGCGCACCGGTCCACACCGCGACGTTGTCGCGGCGGATCCGCGCGCCCAGGCGGGGAATCACCTCGCGGCTGAGCACCAGCCAGATCACGATGCCGGCCAGCAGGGCGGGCAGGCGCATCCACACGCTGGCCGGGCTGACCTGCGCCATGTGGCCGATGAGGTCGTAATACGGAGTGCCGACCGGGGTTTCGGGGACACCGAAGTAGCCGAAGTAGTTGGCCATGTACCCGGCGTGGATCGAGGCCCGGCCCATGCCGTACTGGTAGCCGTCGTCGGAGGTGGTCGCGCCGATGAAATGCCAGAGGATCAGGGTGCCCAGCACCACGGCGTCGACGGGCTTGAAGGTCCACCAGTGCTGCGGCAGGAAGCGGCGCGCGCGACGGCCGTCGAGGCGGTCCAGGCGGAACAGCGCGAACAGGGCGATGAGGGTGCCGAGGATGGCGGTCCAGATGGCGATCCGCTTGATCGTGCTCGGCGTCGAGGTGAAGCGGCTGTCCACCTGCGCGCTGACCTTGGCGCCGTCGGAGACGGTCAGGTCGCTGAAGATGCCGACCAGCTGCGGCCGGTAGTCACCGTTCAGGGTGACCGGGGCGGCCGTGGATCCGCTCAGGGTCGCGGTGGAGGAGGTGAAATCCGAGTGCACGGTGAGCGCGCAACCCGCGCCGAGCTGGTCGACGGGCACGCTCACCAGCGTCTTGTGATGCAGGATCGCTTCCAGTTTGCCCGGCGTGGTCACACCATCGGTGGTGGATGCCGCTGTGACCCGGGCCACGAAGCCGTACTTCTCGAGGTCCGGCGCACCATTGGGCGCGGTAGCGGCGAGCGTGCCGCCCTTCGAACCCAGCTGCGTCACAGCCGAACAGGGAATGGTGACGTCGAAGTTCAACGGCGCGTAGGTCACCAGCGGAGCCTCGATGCTCTGCGCCGAATTCCCCTGCGGCCAAGTCAAAGTCGTGTGGTCCACCCGGACCGGCAGGAAGGGCACCGCCAGCGCCGCCAGCACCGCGATCACACCGGCGATCAGAGCGGTCGGCCGAGCCCAGCCCCCTCGAATCCTTCTCTCGGGTTCAGCACCAGCACTCCCGGCGGCGTCCTGCCCCGCCTTCTCCAACACGTCGGTCACGACCGCCGATCCTAAGCGGAACTCATCTTCCCTCGCTCGCCCCTCTCCACGATCGACCCCGCAAACCCCCGGGACACCACCCCACCCGGTCGAATATCCATGCTCCCGCACCACTTGCTGTGTGCCACCTCACAATTCCGGGCCCGATCCAGACCGAGCTACCGCCCCGCCCGCAGTCCCGGCACGACCACCTCAGGATCCACACCGAGCCGCTGCCTGCCACCAGAACAGAGCTGAGGCCCCCGGACGGGCCGGAGCCGAGGCATAGCCCGCATCCGAGGCACAGTCCGGCCCCCGGAGCCGAGACACAGTCCGGCGCCCGGGGCCCAGGCCGAGGCCCAGGAGCGGGATTGTGACCTCCCGCTCGGCTCTCGGGCCTATTGACCAGGACCAGGGCCCGACCTATGACTGCGCTCCGACCCACTTCCTGACCCCGGCCCTTGCTCATGACCGTGCGCTGCGCCACTGCCATGATCGGGGCCATAGCCTCGGCCAACATCGTGCCCTGGCCCATGGCCGGGATCATGTCCATAACCGCCGTTCCCCGGCCTATGGTCATTTCGATGTCCTTGCCCCGGCTCATGACTGTGCGATGACCGCGGCCCTTGCCATGGCCAGGGTCCTATCCGTGCCCTTGCCCCTGGCCGGAGTTGTGTCCATGACCGCTGTTCCCCGGCCGGTCGCCATGTCCAGGTCCGTGGCCATGCTCTTGTCCCGGCCAGTGGCCGTGTCCCGGCCCACGCGGCGGGTGCGGCGGGATCGGCTTCGGTGGGTGGGGATGCACTGGCTTCGGCTCGGGCCCGGGGCGCGGCGGCGGGGCCGGCTTCGGCGGTTGCTCGGGTTCCCACACGCTCTCGGGCGGAGGCGCGGGCGCGGTGTACTCCGGAATCGGCGGAATCGAGAAGTACCGCGGCGTATAAGGAATCAGCGACGTCGTATCCGGCACATCGTCATCGTGAGGCGGCCGCGGCAACTCAACCGTCGGATGCTCACTTCCCGGAGGCAGCCGCCACGTCAACCGCGGATCCTGCCCCGGGGCACGAGCGCCCGACTCCGGCGTCGAACCCGCTCCTTCCTCAGGCAACCTCCATGTCAGTCTCGGATCCTGACCCCGCACAGGACCGCCCGACTCCAGAGCCGAGCCCTCGCCCTCCACCGGCAAACGCCAAGTCAACCTGGGGTCCTCAACCGGCCTTTGCCGCTGCGGCTCCGGCGTCGAGCCTTCACCCTCCTCAGGCAACCTCCATGTCAGTCTCGGATCCTGTCCCGGCGCAGGATTGCTCGGCGCTGGGGCTGAACCGTCGCCTTCAGCAGGCAGACGCCACGCCAAGCGGGGATCCGGAGCGGGACGGGCTGGGGTGGCAGGGTTTTCGGCCTGGCCGGCTCGACGGTAGTCGTCGAGGTCGGCGCGTAGTTGCCTGCGGATGTCTCCCAGATCGCGCATGCGCTGCTGGATGCCTTCGCGCTCCTCGAAGTACTTGTCCGGGCGCAGGTTCGCCTCGTCGAGGCGGGCCTGCGCATCCGACAGCTCGGCCGTGCGGCGCATGACCGCGTCCATACCGGCCCGGCCCATGTGCTCCGGGCTCATTCCTTCCGGATCGATGCCCAGCGAACGCAGCAGTGCGCGAGCCGAATCCAGCGCTTCGGCGGCCGTGCGCGGCCGCTCGGACTGCGGCTCCGGGCCTGCTTTCTCCCCAGACTCCGGCGTCGACTCCGGTCCACGACTGGATTGCGGGTGCGGCTCGGGCTCGCCGCCCGAGACCGGTTCCCGTTCGTGCGGGCGCGGTTCCGGCCCGCCCGTGCCGCCGGACTCGGGCCGGGTTTCCGTTGCGGACCCGCCCTTCGGCTCGGTCCCGGATTCGTGCACGGCCACCGGTTCGGACCGGGCCGGGACCGGTGCGGAGCCGTCGCCACGGGCCGGCGCACCCGTGTGCGACTCGGCGGCAGGCCCGCCGGTTGCCGGGCGCGACGGGTTGGCGGGATCGGTGCCCGCCCGGGTTGCTGCACGCGAGTTGGGCTCGGGCGCAGCCGAACCGCCAGGACGCGAATTGGACTCGGCCGCAGGTGAATTGCCGGTGCGCGGGCCGGACTCGCGGCTGGGCGTGGTCCCGCGAGCGCCGGACTCCGAGGCGGACGGGGTGCCGCCGCGCGAACCCGGCTCGGTGGCAGGCGAACTGGTTCCGCGCGTACCCGCGTCCGGAGCGGACGAGGGTTCGGTGCGGGTGCCGGGGTCGCCGAAAAGATTGGTGAGGGGTCGGGGCGATTCCGTGGTGGAACTGGTTGCGGAGGTGTGGGTTTGCGGGCCGGGGTCGCCGGTGGACAGGCCCGCGGCCGTGGATTGGGGGTGCGGGGTCCCCGCGGGCGCGCCCGACGGATCGGGCGTGGCCGTCGGGTGGGAGGCCGCCGCCGGTTCCGGATGGGGGGCCGGGGCGCTGCCGTCGCCCCCGGTAGGCATGTTCATGCGCGCGCTGGAGGGTGCCTCGAAGGAACCCGGGTGGACGCCGCCACCGGTGGGCAGGAGGAAGCCCTTGGTGCCGCCGGTCAGGACGCCATAGGAGGTGGCGCTGGTGAGCAGCCGGGGGTCCCAGGTCCACCCGTCCGTGGTGCCCCTGGTGATGAGGGTGGGGAGGCCGCCCACGCCCCACGAGGCGAAGGCTCCGGCGATGCCCGCGCCGGTGCCGACGAGAGCGCCGCGAACCGCATTGCCGAAGGGACTGCCCGCGAACGGAAGTCGGGTGGCGGCCTTGCCGAAGATCTCACCGGCGGGTCCGCCGGCCGCGCCCGCGGCAGCCGCCGTGAAGGCGGTCATGCCGACCCGTTCCCAATCCATGCCCTTGCGGTGGCCCTCGGCGATCTGGAGGCCCTGGATGGCGACGTCCTGACCAGCGCCCAGAACGGTGCTGATGACGACATGTTTCGCGAGGAAGCGGGCCAGTGCGGCGACGCCCAGTTTCTCCGCGTAGCGGGCGATGGCGGAGACCGCGCGCTCGCCCAGCAGCCGCACGGCGGTGCGCGTGATCAGCGACCCAGCCCAGCCACTGCAGTTCGCCCGGAATATCGATGGACAATGGCGGCCGGTCTACCGGTAGTGGCCAGCGTTGCCGTGGTCCATCCGCTCGAGAGTGTCCGCAGCCTCGTTCTGCCCGGACGCGTACGACCCCAGGGTCGTTGCCATATTGCGGAGTCCGTCCCGCAGATTGGCGTGGGCCGCGGCGTACCCTTGTCCGCCGTCGGCGAAGGTGCTGCCGTAGCTGTCGTCGCCCCAGGCCGCGCCCTTGGCGGACAGCGCCTGTTCCAGGGTGGCGAGAATGCCGTTGACGCGGCTTTCGAGATCCTGCATCTGCCCTGCGGCACTGCGCAATCGACCAGGAGTAACGCCGACTTTCTTTGCCACTGTTGCCCTTTCGCCGATGGACGGAAGATCAACGATGGCAACGGGTGCGGGCCGCGCAACAGGCCGGCGACCCCGAATTAACGCCGCCCTGACAGGTTTCGCCGTCTTCTTGACGAAACTCCGTGTGGGACAGGCAAAACCCGGTCCGGCATCCGCCGTTCGATGCCGGACCGGTCACACGGGACTAGCTGCAGGCCGGGGAGGTCTGGTTGGCCAGCGAGAGTGCGTTGCAGATCCATTCCTTCTGGACCTTCCACTTGCCGTCCTCGGCCACGAAGGGCACGACGGCCTGCTGCGGCGCGCCGCCGTTGATCGCGACCTGGGCGTCGGCGGTGATGGTGCCGTTGCCGAGGTCGGTCACGTTGGTGACGGTGATGGTGGCGTTGTTCTGCTTGTAGGCCTCCGCCAGCCGGGTGGGCAGGCTCGGGTCGGCCGAGACGCCCTGCAACATGTCGAGCTTCTCCGAGTCGGGGATGCTCGGGTCGAGCGCCTTCTGCAGTTCGGTGTTCAGGTCCGCCGCGGTCGGGGCCGGCGGGTAGTTCGTCTGCGCCGCGGTGGTCTTGGAGGTGGTGACCTTGGCGGGCTTGCTCTCCTTCTTGTCACCGCTCCCACACGCCGACAGCCCGAGTACGGTCACGACAGCCAGTGCCGCGACCGCGATGCGTCCAGTCTTCTGAAGCTTCAACTGCTCGTCCTTTGCGTTCGAGTAGGTCCGTTCGACAACGTGCCAGCTACACCCGACCGGCGGCGCTGCACGACACGCGACACTACCAACGCGGCGTCTCAGAAGCCGCCTTCGCGACGCACGGCGCGGCATTTTCAGGCTGAATCCTCATAATTCACGCATTCGGGCCACAGCGGTGGGACAAGCCCTGATAGCCCCGATAGCCCCGATAGCCCCGAAAAGTAAGGAAGACGGGCCTGGCTCCCGTACCCCCGGATGGCGCCGGAACCGGCTCAGCGCAGGCTGCCCAGTGGGTCGGCGCGGGTGAGGTCGGGGTCCTCGGCGGGGAACGTGCGGGCAGGACCCGGCCCCGTGGAACGGGTTTCGAACCTGATGGTCACGACCCCGTGGCCCGCGCCCTGTACCCAGCCGTGCCCGAATTCGGGGTGTTCGACATCGAGTCCCGGGTACCAGGTTCCGACGGCGAAGGAGCGAGTCGCGGGCGGCACCACCGGATCCGGGCCCTCGGGCACCGCGAAGGCGGGCTCCTCGGAGACCGCGCCATCGGTGTCGACCGTCTGATCCAACTCGGGGAACAGCGATTCCTGCCGAATCTCCGATAGTCCGGCGAAACCCACTCCCACCAGGCGAATCGGCCCGATCTCGGCCGGGTCCAGGGCGGACCGCTGCGCGGCGGCGGTGAGGGTGGCGAGATCCTCGGTGGCGTAGGGCAGCGTGGAGGAGCGGGTCACGATGCTCATGTCGGTCTTCTTGAGCTTGAGCACCACGGTGCGCGCCGCGCGGCCGTCGGTGGTGAGCCGCCGATGGGCGGAGGCGGCCATGGCGTCGATGGCCGGGCGCAGCTGGGCGAGGGTGAGAATGTCGGTCTCATAGGTGGTTTCGGCGCTGATCTGCTTGGCCTCCGCGCGCTCGGCCACCGGCCGGTCGTCGATGCCGCGGGCCAGCCGGTGCAGCGCCACCCCGATGCTGCCGCCGAGAATCGAGGACGCCTCCGACTCCGGCAGCGCCGCCAGCGCCCCCACGGTCTCGATTCCCAGTGAGCGCAACCGGCTTTCGGCCACCGGCCCGATCCCCCACAGTTTGCGTACCGGCAGCGCGGACAGGAACCCGTCCTGCTCGGCCGCCGGAATCACCCGCACCCCATCGGGTTTGGCCAGCCCGGAGGCGATCTTGGCGAGCTGCTTGCCGCTGCCTGCCCCGACCGAGGCCACCAGGCCGGTGCGCTCCCGCACCGCCGCCCGCAGCTCCTCGCAGAATTCGAGCACCCGCGCCGGAGTGGCCCCGGACAGTTCCGCGGGTTCCCCGAACGCCTCGTCGAACGACAGCGTCTCCAGCACCGGGATCCGGGTCCGCAGGGTGTCGAAGACCTGCCCGCTGAGTTCGCCGTACACCGCCCCGCGCGGTGGGATCACCACCGCCGCCCCGCCGACCAGCCGTCGCGCCTGATGCATGGGCATGGCCGAGCGCGCTCCGAACACCCGCGCCTCGTAGCTGGCGCCCGCCACCACGCCGCGCCCGCCCATGCCGCCCACGAGCACCGGCCGTCCGCGCAGGGTCGGGCGGGTCAGTTGCTCGACCGAGGCGAAGAACGCGTCCATATCTATATGCAGCACCCATCGCCGCTGTCCCGTACCTCGGGACCCGCTGTCGATTTGCTGAGTGTCCGAGCGGGCCCCGGCCGGCCCGCCGCCCCTGCCCTCCGGCCCTGCACAACCGGCTCCACCAGGCATGATGTCCCGGTTCGCGGGGTCGGCAGACGTGTTCACACCGGGAAATCTACAAGCGACTACCGACAGGCACGACCCGCCGGATGTGTGATGATTCGTCCATGACGATTCGCAAGGCCGTGATTCCCGCAGCGGGTATCGGCTCGCGCCTGCTGCCGCTGACCAAGGCGATCCCGAAGGAAATGCTCGCGGTGGGTGACAAGCCCGTCATCGAACACACCGTCCGCGAGCTCGTGGCCTCCGGCATCACCGACATCACCATCGTGGTGAGCGGCGGAAAGTCGTTGATCCAGGATCACTTCCGCCCCAACCCCGCCCTGGTCGCCCAGCTGCGCGCCGACGGCAAGACCGCTTTCGCAGACGCGGTCGAGGAGGTCGGTGAGCTGAGCCGGCAGGGCCACATCACCTATCTGGACCAGCACGGCCCCTACGGCAACGGCACCCCGGTGCTGAACGCGGCCCGCCACCTGGGCAACGAGCCCATGCTGGTGCTGTGGCCCGACGACGTCTTCGTCGCCGAGGTGCCGCGCGCCCAGCAGCTCATCGACGCCTACGAGAAGACCAACGCGCCGGTGCTGGCGCTGATGCCGATGGATCCGTCCGAGTCGCAGCGCTACGGCGTCCCGGTGGTCGAGGAGACGGTCGGCGAGGGTCTGATGCGGATCAGCGGCCTGAAGGAGAAGCCCAAGCCGGAAGACGCCCCGTCCTCCTTCGCCGCCATCGGCGGCTACGTGGTCACCCCGGGCATCATCGCCGAACTGCGCAAGCAGGTCGACAACTGGTACACCCACCGCACCGGCGAGGTGTATCTGACCGATGCCATCAATGTCTTCGCCGCCGAGAATCCGGTGTACGGCCAGGTGATCCGCGGGCGCTGGTACGACACCGGCAACCCGGCCGACTATCTGACCGCGCAATTCGCCTCGGCGCTGGCGCATCCGGAGTACGGTCCGCTGCTGCGGCAGCTCGTCGCCGAGTAGTCCGCCGCCGCCCCACAGGCCGCCAGCTTCGGCGCACAGGTGCCGTGCACCCAACCACGCCAGACCGAATTTGTCGAAACCCGAAACATGGGGGCATGTTTCGACGATCATGCCGGTGGGTCGGGATACCCCTCTGGATCGAAGGTCGGTTTTGCTAGGCGGATTGGGCACCCGGGCGGCACTGCTCGCGGCGGCAAGTTGTTCTCTTGTCACTACGTTCACCATGGTCGTACCCACTGGTCCGGCCCTCGGTGCCCCACCCGACCCGATAACCAGTACGGCGAGCCTCGCGGGCACCGCGGTGTCCGACGACGGGTCCGCCATCACCTCCTTCGAGGTGCACGACTCCCGCAACCTGACGCTGCACGTGCACTCGGCGGCCATGAACTCCGATATCACGGTCGAGGTGCAGCGTCCCGCCGACACCTCCGAGCCGCGCCCGGTGCTGTATCTGCTCAATGGCGCGGGTGGCGGCCAGGACACGGCGACCTGGAAGCGCAATACCGATTCCACCCAGTTCTTCATGGACAAGAACGTGAACGTGGTGATGCCGATCGGCGGCGCGTTCACCTACTACACCGATTGGCGCAGCCCCGATCCCCGGCTGGGTCAGCCCATGTGGAAGACCTTCCTCACCGAGGAGCTACCCCCGCTGGCCGACGCGGCCCTGGCCACCAATGGGATTCACGCCATCGCGGGCATGTCCATGTCGGGCACCTCGGTACTGCAGCTTCCGATCGCCGCGCCCGGCCTGTACCGGGCCGTCGCCGCCTACAGCGGGTGCGCCCAGATCAGCGATCCGGTCGGCCAGAAGTTCACCGACCTGGTGGTCTCCATCGGCGGCGGCAATCCGGTGAACATGTACGGGCCGATGGACGATCCGGAGTGGGCCGCCAACGACCCCTACGTGCACGCCGAGGCGCTGCGCGGCCTGGGGATCTATGTCTCCAACGGCTCCGGCCTGCCCGGCCGCCACGACAATGTGGCCGATGTGCGCAGCCTCGGTCCGGCGGACGGCGGTCTGCCGCAGCAGATCCTGGTCGGCGGCATCCTGGAGGCGGCCAGCGACTGGTGCGCCCGCAATCTCAAGACCCGCCTGCACCAGTTGGACATTCCCGCCACCTTCGATATCGCCAAGCCGGGCACACACTCGTGGGGCTACTGGCAGGACGCGCTGCGCGCCTCGTGGCCGGTGCTGGCCAAGGGCCTGGAGCTGCCCGAAACAGACTGAGCCGCGGCCGGTTCCGGCCCTCGGTGTCCCTCCGGCGAAGCCGCTAGCCCTCGTCGGCGGCGTTGTAGCGCACGAGATAGGCCGCGAGCCGTTCGACATCCGCGTCGTCCCAGTCGGCGAACCGTCCGGTGAACGCGGCGCTGCGGTTGCGGGCCGCGGCGCGGGCCACCCGTCTGCCCTCGGCGGTGGCGTGCAGCACCAGGTTGCGGCGGTTGGCCGGGTCGACCTCGCGGGCCAGGTAGCCGTCGCGTTCCAGCGCGGCCACCTGGCGGCTGACCGTGGACTTGTCGAGGTGGAAGTGCCCGGCCAGATCCGAGGCCAGGCACCCGTTCCGCTCGATCACCAGGTCGAGAATGCTGGAGGCCACCAGCGACAGCTCCGGATGCAGTTCGGCGGCCCGCCCGCGGGCGCGCCGGGCGAAGGCGGTGAGCTCGCGCTGTATGACCTCGATCGCATCGGATCGGCCGGGGAATGCGTCAGCGCTCTTCATAGTTGTAGACTACAACCTCGATTGGTTGTATTTACCAACTATTGGAGAAGAACCCGTGGCCTCGCATCAGATCCGGCATGTCGTCGTGCACCTGCTCACCCCGCTGCTCATGTGCCTCGGCATGGGGCTGGCGTACCTGGGCGCGTTCCATCAGCCCGAGCCCAACCACCTGGCGGTGGCCATCGTCGGCGACAGCCCGCAGGTCAAGGTGCTCGCGCAGACCCTGAAGGACAAGGGCGGCAATGCCCTCGACGTGATCACCGTGCCCACCCGCGATGATGCGGTGAGCCAGCTGCGCCACCGCGACCTGGCCGGCGCGTACGTCCCCGACACCGAGAAGCCCGAGCTGCTGGTCGCCAAAGCCGGATCCGACACCACCGCCATGGCCGCCGAGGCCGTCTTCGGCCAGGTCGCCGGACTTCAGAACGCGCCGCTGACCGTCACCGACGTCACCACCCCCAGCTCCGGCGACCCCACCGCGCAGGGCATCTTCTTCCTCCTGGTCGCCCTGAGCATCGGCTCCTACGGCAGCGTCGCCGCCATCGGCGCGGCGGGCGCGGGCCTGTCCATGTGGCTGCGCGGCGCGATCGGCCTGGTCACCTCGCTGCTGGTGAGCCTGATCGGTCTGGCCCTCGCCGGCCCGGTCTTCCACGTGGTCGACCACGACCTGGGCGCGATCTGGGGCATGTCGTGGCTGTACTCCGCGGGCATCCTGACCATCGGCATCGGCCTGCACACCTTCCTGAAGCGCTGGACCACCCTGGCTCTGATGGTGCTGTTCGTCATGCTGAACTTCACCAGCTCCGGCGGCGTCTACAGCCCGTGGCTGCAGAACGACTTCTTCGGCACGCTGCACCACTTCTGGAACGGCGCGGGCTTCGTCGAGGGCGCACGCAGCCTGCTCTACTTCGACAGCACCGGACTGGGTGGCCGGATGGCGAGCCTGGCGCTCTGGCTGGCGGCGGGCGTGCTGCTCCTGATCGTGGCGGGCCTGACCGAAAAGCGGCAGGCCGCAGCGCAATCCGCGCCGCGCCACGCCGCCCCCGAGCCCGTCGGGCAGGCCCCGTCCGCCGAGACCGCGGTGGCGGCCGAGGCGGAGATGGAGGAGGCGGTCGGCGTCTGAGGCCGGCCTACCGAATACCCAACTGCGACAAGGCGGTCCGGATGCCCACCCGGACCGTCTCGTTGTCTCCCATACCCCCGCTGACGGCCACGCCGTCGCGGGTCAGCAGCAGCGCCCGGGCGGCATCGTCGATGTCGGTGCGCCCCGCGGCGCGCAGCCGGTCGGCCATCAGATCCCGGAACCAGCCGCGATAGTCGTCGACGACCTTGCGCACGGCGTGCTCCGGATTCGGGAACTCCACGGCCGCATTGAGAAACGGGCAGCCCCGGAAGCCCGGTCCGCAGCTGAGCTCGCCCAGCCGCTCGAAGATGCCGACGATGGAGTCGGCGCCGGCGCCGGGGATGGCCTCCAATACCTCGCGCTGACGGCCGTATTCGCGCACCAGGTAGGCGACGACCAGGTCTTCCTTGGTCTTGAAGTGCCGGTAGAAGGTGGCCTTCGCGATGCCCGCCTCGGCGATGATGCGGTCGATGCCGACGGTGTGGATGCCCTCGGCGTAGAACAGCCGGGTCGCGGTGTCCAGCAGGCGATCACGGGCTTCGCTCATGGCTGACCTGCACTCCTTCCCCTCATCGGGCTTCGGTATTGACGATAGCAGACAGATCTGTCTACCCTGAGTCGCGTCTGAACAGACAAGTCTGTCTAGGGAGATTCGAAATGGCTAAGCTCTTCACCTCGTCCGCTACCTCCGTCGGCCGCGAGGGCCGCTCGGTCAGCTCCGACGGTTATCTCGACCTGAAGCTGGCCCAGCCCAAGGAGGCCGGCGGCAGCGGTGACGGCACCAACCCGGAGCAGCTGTTCGCGGTGGGCTACTCGGCCTGCTTCGCCGGCGCGCTGCAGGTGGTCGCCCGCAACCAGGGCATCGAGCTGGGCGACACCTCGGTGACCGCCGACGTCAGCCTGAACAAGGACGAGGAGACCGGTTTCGGCATCTCCGTCGTGCTGCGCGTCGAGCTGCCGGAGGAGCTGCAGAACGACAAGGGCCGCGAGCTGGTCGAGGCCGCCCACCAGGTGTGCCCCTACTCCAAGGCCACCCGCGGCAACATCCCCGTGGAACTGGTTGTCGAGTAAGACGATTCAGTAGAACCGGCGAATGGTGTAGATGTCGAACTGGCTCAGCGGAGTCAGGCCGACGGGCACACCCCAGTCGTACGCGTTCAGCACATTGCCGCCTCCCGCGTAGATGCCTACGTGGGAGGCGTCGTCGTTGAGGACGACGACGTCACCGACCTCCATGGAGCCGACCGGCACTTCGAGTCCGGCGTCGGCCTGCTGCCAGGTGGTACGTGGCATATCGATGCCGACGCTGCGAAAGGCCCACTGCACCAGGCCCGAGCAGTCCCAGGCGTCCGGGCCGGTGCCGCCCCAGCGATAGGGCTTGCCGGTCTGGGTGGTCGCGAGCGCGAGTGCGAGCATGGCCCGCGGACTGGCCACCGGCAGCTGCGCGGAACCGCTCGCACTGCCCGAGGCCGACCCGCTGGCGCTGCCGGAGGCGGACCCCGACGCCGAGCCGGTATCCGCGTGCGCCAGGCCGGCCCAGAGCGCGACGCTCAGCACCAGGGCCGCGGTCGTCGTGACGAATGATGCGAAACGGTGAACCTGCCTTCGAGCCATATGCGTGCCCCTTCATCGGCGAACCGCAGCAACATCTCGAGGAAGACAATTAGCTAACTGATAGCTGTTCTAGCGCACGCGCAACATACGTCACAAGAGAACCCGGCTCGGCGTGTCTCGAACCTCCCTCGCTCACCTCAAAAAACGCCTGTTCAAGCGATTGGACCCCGAAAAGCCGAGAGCGCCCGCCCGAACTTCGGGAAGGCGCTCAAAGTTTGCCAAAGGCCGATGATGCAGCGTCCGCCAGCGATCAGCGGTGCAGCCGCAGGGTCAGGTGGTGGTTGGCCTTCATCAGCATCGGGATCAGGACGTAGGTCGAAGTGGGCACCACGATCGCGGTCAGGACAAGGGTCCGCACGAACACCGGCAGGCTCGCCATCTCGGGGCCGAGCAGGGCCAGAGCGATGGTGATGGTCGGGTACACGGCCAGCCAGGTGATGAGCGCGCGCCGATGCACCGACGGAACCACCATGGGCGCAGCGGCATTCGCGGCAGCGACAGTGGCGGGGGTGGTGCCAATCCCGAACTGCGCAGCGCCAAGTCCCACCAGGCGATCCTCGACGCGACCTTCGAACTCGCCGTGCGCAATGGCTACGGCAAACTCACCATCGAGGCCATTGCCGCCAAAGCCGGCGTCGGCAAGCAGACCATCTACCGCTGGTGGCCTTCCAAGGGCGCGATCGCCCTCGAGGCCATCAATGACCAGATCGGTTCGGCCACCGACTTTCCCGACACCGGTGACATCGCCGCCGATCTGAAGGCGCAGATCGGCGGCCTCGCCCGAATGCTGGCCGGCGATGTCGGCTGCGTCTACCGCGGCGTCATCGCCGAGGCCCAGAACGACCCGAAGCTCATGCAGATGGTCCGGGAGACCTTCGTCGAACCCCGGGCCCGGAAGGGTGGGATCCGGCTCGAATCCGCCATCCGCGCCGGGCAGATCCGTGACGATCTGTCAGTGCTCGCCATGACCAATATGCTCTACGGCCCGGTCTACCTGCGGTTCCTGCTCGACGTCGGCGACGTCCTCGACGCCCCGGAACTGGTGGACCCCATCCTCGACGGACTGCGTCCCCGCTCCTGACGCAAAAGGGAAGGGGCGGAACCGGGTTCGGTTCCGCCCCTTGTCGCTTCGGCTACGCCTTGACGATCGAGACCTTCACGCCGCCGACGACCTCGGGGGCATCTGCACCCACCTCACCGAGAGACAGTGTGGTGGCGAGGATTTCGCCCGCGATCAGCTCACGGTGGGTCTCCGCCCAGCCCAGGCGCTCGGCCGGGACGTCGAGCACGACCGTGATGCGGTCGGAGACATCCAGGCCCAGTGACTTGCGGGTCTCCTGCAGGTCGCGGATGAGGTCGCGGGCCCAGCCCTCGGCCTCCAGCTCCTCGGTGACCGCCGAATTCAGCACCACCAGACCGATATTGCCGGGCAGGGCGGCGGTGGATTCGGGTTCGGCGGCGACCAGGCGCTGGGTGTACTCCTCCGGCAGCAGGGCGATGCCGGCGGCGGAGACGGTGCCGTCGGCGGCCTCGCTCCACTCCCCGGCCTTGACGGCCTTGATGACCGTCTGGACCTCCTTGCCCAGGCGCGGTCCGGCGGCGCGGGCGTTCACCACGAGCTCGAAGCGGCCGTGCGCGGCCACATCGGTGGTGAGGTCGACCTTCTTGACGTTCACCTCGTCGGCGATCAGATCCACGAAGGGCCGCAGGCGTTCCGCGTCGGCGGCGGCCACGGTGACCTCCGAGAGCGGCAGGCGCACGCGCAGGTTCTGGGCCTTGCGCAGGCTCAGCACCGTGGAGCAGACGGTGCGGACCTCGTCCATGGCCGACACCAGTTCGGCATCGTGCGGCAGGTCGGTGTCGCTCGGCCAGTCGGCCAGGTGCACCGAGCGCTCGCCGGTGAGACCGCGCCAGATCACCTCGGTCAGCAGCGGCAGCAGCGGGGCGGCCAGCCGGGTGGTCACCTCGAGCACCGTGTGCAGGGTGTCGATGGCGTCGCGGTCCTCTTCCCAGAAGCGCGAACGCGACCGGCGCACATACCAATTGGTGAGCGCGTCGGCGAAGGTGCGCAGCTCGTCGCAGGCCGTCGCGATGTCGTAGATCTCGAGGGCGTCGGTCATGACGTCGCGGGTCTGCGCCAGCTTGGCCAGGATGTAGCGGTCCAGCACGTTCGGCGAGTCCGTGCGCCAGGTACCCGGCTTGGAGGCGTAGAGCTGCAGGAAGGTCCACGCGTTCCAGAGCGGGCGCAGGGCCTGGCCGACACCCTCGCGGATGCCGCGCTCGGTGACGATGAGGTTGCCGCCGCGCAGCACCGGAGACGCCATGAGGAACCACCGCATGGCATCGGAGCCGTCGCGGTCGAAGACCTCGTTGACGTCCGGGTAGTTGCCCTTGGACTTGGACATCTTGAGTCCGTCGTCGCCGAGCACGATGCCGTGCGCCACCACCGATTTGAAGGCCGGGCGATCGAACAGCGCGGTCGAGAGGATGTGCAGGTTGTAGAACCAGCCGCGGGTCTGGCCGTTGTACTCGACGATGAAGTCGCCGGGGCTGTGCGCGGCAGCGACGGCGGTGCCGTCCGTGGACTCCGTGGGGGTGCCCTCGAACCATTCCTTGTTCTCGAACGGGTAGTGCACCTGCGCGTACGGCATGGAGCCCGACTCGAACCAGCAGTCCAGCACCTCGGGCGTGCGCCGCATCATCGACTTCCCGGTCGGATCATCGGGATTCGGGCGCACCAGCTCGTCGATGCCGGGCCGGTGCAGATCGCTCGGCCGCACGCCGAAGTCCTGCTCCAGCTGATCCAGCGAGCCGTACACGTCCACGCGCGGGTAGGCGGGGTCGTCGGAGATCCACACCGGGATGGGCGCACCCCAGTAGCGGTTGCGGCTGATGTTCCAGTCGTGCGCGTTCTGCAGCCACTTGCCGAACTGGCCGTCGCGGATGTGCTCGGGAACCCAGGTGATCTCCTTGTTGAGCTCCACCATGCGGTCGCGGAAGGTGGTGACCGCCACGAACCAGGACGGCACTGCCATGTAGATCAGCGGCTGGCCCGAGCGCCAGCTGTGCGGGTAGGAGTGCTCGATGGTCTCGTGCCGCAACAGCTTTCCGGCGGCCTTGAGGTCCTTGATGATGACCGGGTTGGCGTCGAAGACCATGAGGCCCTCGTAGGGCGGCACCATGGAGGTGAACTTGCCGCCCGGATCGAGGGGCTGCACGACCTCGATTCCATTGGCGGAGGCCACATCCATGTCCTCCTCACCGAACGCGGGCGCCAGATGCACCACGCCGGTACCGGAGTCGGTGGTCACGTAGTCGGCGTTGAGCACCCGGTGCGCGTTGGGGTGGCCGAGGAAGAAGTCGAAGGGCGGCAGGTAGTGCAGGCCCTCCAGCGCCGCGCCCGAATACTCGGACAGCACAGTCGGTTCCTCGCCCAGCTCGCGCGCGTAGTGCGAGACCCGCTCGGCGGCAAGCACATACCGCTTGCCGTCCTTGCCCTGGACGTGGGCGTAGGTGATGTCGGGGTGCACCGCGATCGCCAGGTTGGACGGCAGCGTCCACGGCGTGGTGGTCCAGATGAGGGCGTTGGCGCCATCCAGGGCGTGCAGCGGGTGCTCCGCGGGAACCCGCAGCACCATGTCGACGGTGACCGCCGGATCCTGGCGCATCCGGTAGGAGTCGTCGAGCCGCGCCTCCTGATTGGACAGCGGGGTCTGCTCGTACCAGCTGTAGGGCAGCACCCGGAAGCCCTGATAGATCAGGCCCTTGTCGTACAGCGACTTGAACGCCCACATGACCGATTCCATGAAGTCGAGGTCGAGGGTTTTGTAGTCGTTGTCGAAGTCGACCCACCGGGCCTGGCGTGTCACATAGTTACGCCACTCGTTCGTGTAGCGCAGTACCGAGGATTTGCATGCGGCATTGAATTCCGCGAGACCCATGGCATCGATCTGTGATTTGTCCGTGATACCGAGCTGCTTCTCCGCTTCGATTTCCGCGGGGAGGCCGTGAGTATCCCAACCGAATCGTCGTTCCACCTTCTTCCCGCGCATGGTTTGGAATCGCGGGATCAAATCCTTGACGTATCCGGTGAGCAGATGGCCGTAGTGCGGCAACCCATTGGCGAAGGGCGGGCCGTCGTAGAAGACGAATTCCTCTGCATCGGAACGGTTCTCGATGCTGGCGCGGAAGGTGTCGTCGGCGGCCCAGTAGTCCAGGACCCGCTGCTCCAACTCGGGGAACGACACCTGACCGGACGTCCGGCTCAGGTCAACGCGCGGATATGCGCTTCGGGTGGTGGTCTCGTCCGCCATCGCGGCCTCTCAGCTCCTCGTGCCAGCACTGTGGGCACGGGGACGATGCCGGCGCCCGGTGCGCCGTAACCGCGGTACCACCCCGCTTGCCCGGTCCAGGATCACGAAAACCCTGGCAGGACCGAGCCTCTCGTTGTGAGCTGTGACGGGCTCACCCGTTCGGTTCTAGTGAGCGAGGCCCTGTCGTTCACTGCTGAACGCAGACGCCCGCCGTTCTTCCGAAAGCTCCCCGGTGATGGCCGGATCAACGCCGTATAGCTCTCTACAGTCTAGCGGGGCCGGTCCAGCAGATATTCCGCGGACCCGCCCCACTAGTGCTTCGCATGTCTTCCGCTCGGCCGTGACGAGGTGTCCTCGTCATCGGTCCGCAGCGACAACGCACTGACGAGCAGCAGCACCGCGCCTATCACGCACACGATGATGCAGCCCCATGCCCAGATCACCGAACCGGTGGTCAGTGCGGTCACCAGCAGGCCGAAACCCACGGCTGCGAGCGCGAGCGTCACCACGAGCAAGTGCACCACCCCCTCGTTGGGCTTCGATAGCGATGGCTATCGGAGGACTCGAAAGGTTGGCGGCGATACCGCGCCACCCGGGAGTTCGTCCCGCGCGACCTGGCATCGCTGGCCGTATCTACGACTTTACTTGCTGCCCTTGAGAAGTGCGCCGTTGCCGGACGCATCCTGGCCGAACTCGCCGCCGTCGACCGGGACCGCCGAACCACGGTTCTCCAGCTCCTCCAGCTGCGATTCCAGGTAGGACTTCAGGCGCACACGGTATTCGCGCTCGAAGGTCTTGAGCTGCTCGATCCGGCTCTCCAGCACGCTGCGCTGCTGGGTGATGGTGGCCATGATCTCGGTGTGCTTGCGCTCGGCGTCGGCCTGCAGGGCGTCGGCCTTCTCCTTCGCCTGGCGCAGCTGGGAATCCGAGCGGGTCTGCGCGTCGGACAGCATGGCCTCGGCCTTCTGGCGGGCATCGGCGATCATCGCCTCGGAACGCGTACGCGCGTCGCTGACCAGGCGCTCCGAGTTGGCCCGAGCGTTGGCCAGCAGCTGCTCGGCCTCGGTCTTGGCATCGGAGGTGAGGCGGTCGGCCATCTCCTGGGCCAGCGAAAGCACCTTGGCGGCCTGCAAATTCGCGTCCGCGGAGGGTGCGTCCTGCTTGACGGCGGCCACCGGGACCGGAGCCGGCATCGGGGCCGGGGGCGGCGGCGGAGCGGCCTTGATGGGCTCCGGCGCGACGGGCGCCTTCACCGGCTGAACCGCGGGACCCCGATTCTTCTTGGCGTCAGCCAGTTCCGCGTCCAACTCGGCAACTCGCTGGCGAAGATCAGCGTTCTCCTCGATGAGGCGTGAGAGCTCCTGCTCGACCAGGTCGAGGAAGGCATCGACTTCATCCTCGTTGTAGCCGCGCTTCCCGATCGGCGGTTTGCTGAACGCGACGTTATGAACATCGGCGGGGGTCAGCGGCATGGAACGATCCCTTCACGCTTCGTATGGAGATCTAGCGGTAGATCTGGGCAAGCTTTCTTTCCGGCCATTCTGTCACACCTGAGCTATCGACTGCCCTGCCTGGCCCGTGATCGTCATCAAGATGAACACGATGAAAAGCAGGACCATAATGGACAGATCGAGCCGAATTCCCCCAAGATTCACTGGGGGTATCAAACGCCTCAGAAGTTTCACCGGAGGGTCGGTGACCGTGAAGATCACCTCCAGGATGATCACCACGAAGCCCGTCGGCCGCCAGTCTCGCGCGAAGCTGCGGATGAACTCGACGATGACTCGGCTGATCAGCAGCAGCCAGAAGAGGAACAGCAGTAGGTTCAACACCTGGAACAGGGCCACCGCACCACTGTGCCCTAGATTCCATGATCGGCAAAATAGAAACACTGGGCCCGATTGCCCTCCGCTTCGCTTCGGGCGGGTTCGCGGCCCTGTCACCTCGGCCTTCGGCGTCCATCTGCCCTCCGCTTCGCTCCGGGCGGGTTCGCAGCCCTGTCACCTCGGCCTTCCCTCCTCCGCTCCCCCGCTTCGCTCCTCCGCTCCAAGCGCGGGGAGGCGGAGCGCAGTCCGGGCCGAGGCGGGCCGCGAACTTCGAGTGGACCGCAGCATGGGACCGCATGAAGAGCAGCAAAGGACCACATCTAGAGCCCGAGTCCAGGCATGTGATTCATGACATGCCCATCTGAATGAGCGTGCGATACCCGACAACTCGGGCGCAAGACTCCCCCGCGAATCCCCCGCGACTATTTCGCAACCCCCGTTGACGAACGCAATTCGTTGCCGCCGTTCAGTTTTGGCGCAACGGTCGAACCCCGGCTGCCGCCTCCGCGCACTCGCGGCTGCGGCAGCTCGTCACTTCTGGTTGTAGAAGCCGTTTTCCGCGATCCGGCGGCGCTCCTCGGCGGAGACGTCCACATCCGCCGGTGAGAGCAGGAACACCTTGGTGGCGACCTTGTCGAACGAACCACGCAGGGCGAAGGCCAGGCCCGCGGCGAAGTCCACCAGGCGGCGGGCGTCGGAGTTGCTCATCTCGACCAGGTCCATGATCACCGGGGTGCCGTCGCGGAAGCGCTCACCGATGATGGCGGCCTCCGCGTAGGTGCGCGGGCGCAGTGTGGTGATCTTGGACAAGGTGCCTCCGTCCTCGAAGATCTGGGGACGGCGGGCCGCCTCGATCCGGCGCTCCTGCTCCCGCAGTTCCTCGATACGCCGCTCCGCCTCGGTATCCATCGCGAGCGCGCCGCGGGTGCTGCCACGCACCGAGGGCGCGCTGCCGCCCATGGCACGGGTGCGGCTGGACGGGGCGGTGTCGATGCGGGTGGGACGACGGGGCGCGTCGTAACGGTCGTCGGCGTCGTAGCGGTCGCGGTGGTCACGCTCGCGGTGATCGTCGGCGTAGTCGTCCCGGCGGGACGCGCTGTACCCGGGCTTGTAGGGCGCCTTGTAGGACGGCTCGTAGGCGGGCTCGTCGTCGTAGCGGTCCTCGCCGTATCGGTCGTAATCACGCTCGCGTTCGGCGTAGGGCCGGGGACGACGCTGGACACGCTCATCGGCGCTCCGGGCGGCTCCGCGGTCGTCGACGTAATCGTCTTCGTAATCCTCGAGCGGAACCATCCCGAAGTACGCCTTGAACTTGTGCAGCGTGCTCATCTGGTCGACCTTCCTTCGGCCCCGGTTGGCCTGGGGTGTTGTCCTGCTCAGTCCTCGTCTGCCACCAAGCATATGTTTCGAATGTGACTGGTGAGGTTTCTTTGCTACGCCGAGGTTATCGGTCGCGTGCCCATCAGGGCTGTACCGACACGCACGCAGGTGGATCCATGGCGGATGGCCGACTCCAAGTCGCCGGACATGCCCGCCGACAGTTCTTTCGCATCTGGGTGGACGGTTGTTAATGCGGCGTGGATGCGGGCCAGTTGCTCGAAGGCGGCATCCGGTTCCACGTCCAGCGGCGGGATGGCCATCAGGCCTGCGAGCTGCAGGGATCGCGAGGCGGCGACCTGATCGGCGAGCGCGTGCAGGGCCGCGTCGCGGGCGCCGCCGCGGGACGGGTCCGCGTCCAGGGACACCTGGAGCAGCACGCGCAAGGGGGTGGTGCGGGATCCGTCGTCCAATGCGGCCTCCGCGGCGGCGTCGAGGGCGCTCGCGAGCCGGTCGCTGTCCACCGAGTAGACCGTATCGGCCCAGCGTGCAACGGATTTCGCCTTGTTCCGCTGCAGCCGTCCGATGAAGTCCCAGCGTATCTGGGACAGGTGTCGCAGCTGCGCCACCTTGCCCGCCGCCTCCTGCTCACGGGACTCGCCGAACTCGCGGCAGCCCAATCCATAGAGGATCTCGATATCCGAGGCGGGGAAGAACTTGGTGACCGGCAGCAGGCGCACCGAACCCGGCACCCGGCCCGCGGCCGCGCACGCTGCGTCGATTCGCTCGATGAGTGCCGACAGGGCGGTGGCGAGCTCGCCGACGCGGCCGGCGCCGGACGTGACCTGCGCCGCATCGGATCCCTGTGCGGCGGTGAAGCTTTCGGTCATTCTGAAACTCCCTCGGATGACATCCAAATCACACCGGCGAGTCGGCCGGTCGGCGCGTCGCGGCGGTGCGAGAACAGCGTCCGGTCCTCGATGGTGCATCGCGGATCCACCGCGACCGCGCCCACGCCGGCCGCCTCCAGTTGCCGGCGGATGCCCGCGCGCAGATCCAGGCCGGGCGTGCCCTTGGCCGTGGTGGTCGCGCTGCCGGGCAGATGCGCCTCGACATCGGCGCGCATGGCGGCAGGCACCTCGTACTGGCGACCGCTGGCCGCCGGGCCGAGGAACGCGCCGATGCGCTCGGGCTTCGCGCCCACCGACACCATGGCCTCCAGCACTCGCGGCACGATCCCGATCCGGGCCCCGATCCGCCCCGCGTGCACGGCGGCGATGACGCCGGCCTCGTCGTCGGACAGCAGGATCGGCACGCAGTCGGCGGTCAGCACCACCAGCGCGAGATCGCGCCGGGTGGTCACCAGCGCATCGGTGGCGGGCACCGGCTCGGTCCGCGGACCGTCCACGATCTCCACGTTCCGCCCGTGGATCTGCTCCATCCACACCAGGCGGTCCGGCGCGAGCCCGATGTTCTCCGCGAGCCGAACCCGATTGCGCCGCACCGCCTCCGGATCGTCACCCACGTGATCGCCCAGGTTGAACGAGTCGTACGGCGCGGCCGAGAACCCGCCCGCCCGCGTCGTCACAACCCGTCTGGTCCGAAATATCCGTGCCGCTGCTGTCATGCCTTCGAGGGTAGTAGTCACCGATGGGCAACCCCGAACTCACCACCGCCCCCTGAACGACACCACCGCCCGGGAACGACATCGCGCCCGCTCCGGAGCCGGAGCGGGCGCGATGGATGAATCCGTCAGGGGCGCAACGTCAGCGGCGCATGAAGGAGGGGACGTCGACGTCGTCGTCATCGGCGTCCGGGGGCTGGATGTGGCCGCGAGTGTTGCTCGCGACCGTCGGGTCGACGGCCGGCCGGGGCGCGCTGTAGGACGGGGCCGGGCCGCGCTCGGCGACCGCCTGCGGCGGCGGGGCCGGCGCGGGCTCGGAGCGCGGGGCGGGAGCGGGCTCGGAGGTGCGGGCCGAGGTGTATTCGTGTGAGCGGCCGACGCTTCCGGCGCTGGCGCTCGCGGTGCCGCTGGTATTGGTGAACCGGCTGACCGCGGGTTCGATGCGCCGGGAGGGGCCGCTGCCGTCGAAGCCGGCGGCGATCACGGTGACGCGGACCTCATCGCCGAGGGAATCGTCGATGACCGTACCGAAGATGATGTTGGCCTCGATGTGCGCGGCCTCCTGCACCAGCGAGGCGGCCTCGTTGATCTCGAAGAGGCCGAGGTCGGAGCCGCCCGCGATGGACAGCAGCACGCCGTGCGCGCCGTCCATGGATGCTTCCAGCAGCGGCGAATTGATCGCTGCCTCAGCGGCCTTCACCGACCGGCCCTCGCCGCGCGCCGAGCCGATGCCCATGAGGGCCGAGCCCGCACCGGACATGACCGACTTGACGTCGGCGAAGTCGACATTGATCAGACCCGGGGTGGTGATCAGGTCGGTGATGCCCTGAACACCGTTGAGCAACACCTCGTCCGCGGAGCGGAAGGCGTCCATCAGGCTCACGGCCGCGTCGCCGAGCTGCAGCAGCCGGTCGTTCGGAATGACGATGAGGGTGTCGCAGGACTCGCGCAGCGCCTGGATGCCGGCCTCGGCCTGGTTGCTGCGGCGCTTGCCCTCGAACGAGAACGGCCGCGTCACGACACCGATGGTGAGCGCGCCGAGCTTGCGCGCGATGGAGGCCACGACCGGCGCGCCGCCGGTGCCGGTGCCGCCACCCTCGCCGGCGGTCACGAAGACCATGTCGGCGCCCTTGAGGACTTCCTCGATCTCGTCCTTGTGATCCTCGGCGGCCTTGCGGCCGACCTCCGGATCGGCGCCGGCGCCCAGACCGCGGGTGAGTTCCCGGCCGACATCGAGCTTCACGTCCGCATCCGACATCAACAACGCCTGCGCGTCGGTGTTGACGGCGATGAACTCGACTCCCTTGAGTCCCTGTTCGATCATCCGGTTGACGGCGTTCACGCCGCCGCCGCCGATACCGACGACCTTGATCACAGCAAGGTAGTTGTGCGGGGGCGTCATGGGCTCTCGCCTTCCTTCGATCTGAAACAGCTTGTCGTCTTCGGCTACTCGCAAAATACCGGCACCATGGTCTCGGTCCGGTAAACCCTCAACCATAGGTTCAGCGTTATGTCAAGTATCCGACTGGTGCCGAACGGTATTCGCAGCCACCGCGTTACGGGCGCAGGCGCGCCGAACCGAGCATCAGAATCTTGTGTGATTCGACTCGTCCGACCCACCCGAGCATCGTATCGTGGACGGTTGCCCTCCGGTCCTGGATCGGAACCGACGGTGCCCTTCCGGCAAACCACCGAAAATTTCGGCAGCCCAATGGGTATCGCTCACTTTACCGTGACCAGATTCGGACTCGAAACATCGAATACCTTGCCCGGCTGGGAAAGCAGGGGTCCGACCACCGCGGCCTTGCGCGCGGAGTCCCCGGTTCCGCCCCAGAGCACGGTCCGGCCGTCACGCAACTCCAGGGCAATATCCGAAACCGAGCGGGCCACAACCGCTCCCACGCCGACCTCGTCGCGCAGCGGAACCGGAATCGCGGCCATGACGGCCACCGCGGCCTTGGTCACCGGGTCCGATCCGCCCGGATGATCGGTCACCAGTTTGGGTATCCCCGGTCCCGGCGGCTCGATCGCGAATTCCACGCTGTCGCAATCGAGCAGATGGGCACCGTCGGGACTGTCGAAGTACAGCACGGGGATGCGCTCCACCACCGTCACCCGGACCGTGGACGGGAACACCCGCTGCACGCGCACGGAACGGACCTTGGGCAGCTGCGACACCCGTTCGGCCATGGCATTGGTGTCCAGCCGCATCATGGACAGACCGTCCGGTACCTGCAGCGCGTCCTGAACCTGTTGTTCCGGAACAGCACTCAGCCCTTCCACCTGCACCGTGCGCACCGACAGCAACGGCGTAAACCAGGCGACCAGTCCGAATGCGATCAGCACCACGACCCCGGCCAGGGCGCCCCACCGCACCCGGCGCGACTGCCACGCCGTCACGATCCGCGATTCGCGGCGAACCCGCCCACGGCGCAGCCGGGCCCGCCGGGCCGCCGCGCTCTCGCCCGCGGATTCGGCGCTGTTGTCCGCTGCCGCAGCGGATTCGGTGTCGTAATCGTCCGCGTCGTAGCTATCGCCGGCGGCCGGATCCGGCCGATCCGCCGCTCCCCCACCCGAGCCCACGGTGGCTCACCGTCCGTGTGAGGGTCGTGCGCGCAGCCCGTCCAGAATCTGGCTGCCCAGCATGGTCACATCGCCCGCGCCCATGGTGATCACCACGTCGCCGGGCCGCGCCAGCGCGCCCACCTGCTTGCCGACCCGGGACATATCCGGCTGGTAGTGCACGGGTTTTGTGACCGCGTTGGCCACCAGCGCGCCGTTCACACCCGGCAGCGGTTCTTCACGTGCGCCGTACACATCGAGCACCACCACCTCGTCGGCCAGCGACAGCGCCGCGCCGAACTCGGTCGCGAAAGTGGCGGTGCGGCTGTACAAGTGGGGCTGGAACACCACGATCACCCGGCCCGGCCGCGAGCGCGCGCCGTCGCGCGCCTCCTGCGCGACCAGTTCGGCGGCAGCGGAGAGCACCGCGCGCACCTCGGTCGGATGGTGGGCGTAGTCGTCGAAGACGCGCACGCCGTTCTCACGTCCGGTGAGCTGGAAGCGGCGGTGCACGCCGCCGAAACCCTCCAGGCCCTGGATGATCTCGCCCATGTCGGCGCCGGTCGCGCGGGCTGCCAGCAGCGCGCCCAGCGCATTGAGGGCCATGTGCCGACCGGGCACCGACAGGCGCAGGGTGCGCGGGGCATGCTCGTCGGCGAGCTGGAAGACGGCCACGCCGCCGACATCGCGCGGCTCCCAGGACAGCAGCTGCGCACCGACCGGGACACCGGACGTGGCGAAATCGCCGGAGCCGTAACCGATCACCTGGATGCCGCGCGGATCCTCGGCCAGCCGGGCCACCGACCGCTGCGCCAGGCCCAGCGAACCCGGATCGTCCACGCACACCACCAGGCGGCCGCCCGGTTCCACCCGGTCCACGAAGTCGTCGAAGACCTGGACGTAGGCCTCGTCCGTACCGAAGTAATCCAGGTGGTCGGACTCGATATTGGTGACCACCGCGACGTCGGGCGCGTACTGCAGCAGCGATCCGTCGCTCTCGTCGGCCTCGGCCACGAAGATGCCGCCGGTGCCGTGGTGGGCATTGGTGCCGGCCTCGTTGAGTTCGCCGCCGACGGCGAAGGACGGGTCGTACCCGCAGTGCTGCAGGGCCACCACCAGCATGGAGGTGGTCGAGGTCTTGCCGTGCGTGCCCGACACCAGCAGCGTCTTGTGGCCCTGCATGAGCGAGGCCAGCACGGCCGGGCGCAGCAGCACCGGCACGCCGCGCCGATGCGCCTCCACCAGCTCGGGATTGGTCTTGGGAATGGCGGCGTAGGTGGTCACCACGGCGGTGGGCCCGCCGGGCAGCAGGTCCAGGGCGCCGGCGTCGTGGCCGATGCGCACCTGCGCGCCGCGCGCCCGCAGTGCCAGCACGCCGCGGCTCTCCTTGGCGTCGGAGCCGGAGACCATGCCGCCACGCGACAGGAGAATTCGGGCGATCCCGGACATACCGGCACCACCGATGCCGATCATGTGCACGCGTTGCAGATGGTCGGGTAGGTCGGTGTGAGTCTCGGCGGTTCCCACATCGCTGTCCGGCCGCTCCACTGTCACCTCGAATTACCCCGTTCCCTGGCGTGTTTCATCGGATAGTTGGGCTCCCAGGCCCGGGTGCTGCGCCACGACTCCGTGGAGCGGCTGGTGCGCCGGGCCGAATCCGAATCTATCGACCGCCGCGCCGCCGACTCCGAGCCGCCCCGGCTCCGACCCGAGGGTAGCGCGCGCCGCTGCGGGGCGGACTTCACCTTGGCCTTCGCCTTGGCCTTGGTGCGGGCCCGGGAGGCCTGCGCCCGCGCGGGCGAGTACAGCTCGGGTTTCGGCAGGCGCAGCAGCCGGCTGAAGCGGCCGTCCTGGCCCGCGTGCAGGGCCGCCACCGCCTCGGGCTCGTGCCGGGCGGCATTGGCGATGATGCCGAACATGAGCAGCGTGATGGCCAGCGAGGAACCACCCGCCGACACCAGCGGCAGCTGCAGGCCGGTCACCGGCAGCAAACCGACGACATAGCCGACATTGATCAGCGCCTGACCGGTGATCCAGGTGGTGGCCGAGGCGGTGAGCAACCGGATGAACGGATCCACCGAGCGGGTCGCGATGCGCAACCCGGCGTAGACGAAGAGTGCGAAAAGCCCGAGCACCAGCACACATCCGAGGAACCCGAGCTCCTCGCCGATGATGGCGAAGATGAAGTCGTTGTGCGCGTTGGGCAGATAGCTCCACTTGGCCCGGGACTGACCCAGCCCGCGACCCCAGATGCCGCCGTCGGCGAGCGAGTACATGGCCTGCCGGGCCTGGTAGCCGATGCCCTGCGGGTCGTCGCCCGGGCTGAAGAAGGCGCGCATGCGGTCGGACCGGTAGCCGGCCGAGAGGGCCAGGATCGCCGCCGCGACACCGCCCGAGACCGCGATGGTCACGAACATGCGCAGCGGCAGCCCGCCGAACCACAGCAGCGAGGTCAGCACGATGCCGAGCGCGATGGTGGTCGACAGGTTGGGTTCCAGCACGACCAGGAAGCACACCAGCAGGCCCGCGGGCACCAGCGGCATGAGAATGTCCTTGTACCCGGCCTTTTCGGTCTGCCGGGAGGCCAGCAGGTGCGAACCCCACACCACCAGCGTGACTTTCACGATCTCCGAGGGCTGTACCGACACCACGCCGAGGTCGAACCAGCGCCGCGAGCCCTGCACCTCGCTGCCGATGCCGGGGATGAGCACCAGCACCAGCAGCACCACCGACAGCGCGAAGACCGGGAACGACAACCGGCGCATCACCCGCATCGGAACCCGCAGCGCGATATAGAACAGCACCGCGCCGAAGACGGCCAGCACCGCCTGCTGGATGAACAGCCTGTAGGCCGAGCCGCCGTCGGCGTAGGACTCCACGCTGGACGCCGAGAGCACCATGACCAGGCCGAGCACGGTGAGCAGCACCGCGATCGCCACCACGAGATGGAACGACGCCAGCGGGCGGGCCAGCCAGGCCCCGAACCATCCGATTCTCGGTCGCTGGGTCTGGTTCCCGGCCCGCCGCGGCGTCGCCGTCGTCATTCGGTTCTCCCGATGTCCTTCTCGTCCAGGGCCTGCACGGCGGCGGCGAAGCTGCGGCCGCGGTGCGTGTAGTCGGCGAACATGTCCAGGGACGCCGCGGCCGGGGCCAGCAGCACGGTATCGCCGCGGTGGGCGAAGCCGGCCGCCACGCGCACCGCGCGCGCCATCACCGCTTCGGGCTCGATCTCGGTGAAGGGGTCACCCATCCGAGCATCGTCCCCCGAATTCAGCTCCACGACCGGCACATCGGGCGCGTGTCGCGCCAGTGCGGCCGCGATCGCCGCCGCGTCCTGGCCGAACAGCACGGCCGCGACGAGATGGTCGCGGCATTCCTCGATGAGGTCCTCCACACTGGCGCCCTTGAGCTGACCGCCGGCTACCCAGATCACGCTGGGGTGGGCCAGGATCGAGGAGCGCGCGGCGTGCGGGTTGGTGGCCTTGGAGTCGTCGACGAATTCCACGCCGGACAGCTCCCGCACGAAGGCCGCCCGGTGCGGGCCGACCTTGTGCTCCTGCAGGCCCTCCTTCACGAACTGCGGTGCCACGTCGATGGATCGGGTCAGGGCGGCGGCGGCCAGGGCGTCGGCCACACCGGCCGGGCCCTGCGGGCTGATATCGCCGACCTCGGCCAGGATGGCGGCCTTGGTGAAGGCGCGGTCGAGCAGCTTGCCGTCCACCACGCCCAGCTCGCCGTCGGCGGGGACGCCGATGCGGAAGCCGACGGTGCGGCGCGCCTTGGACTTTCGCGCCAGCGCGGCGGCGACGGCGTCGTCCAGGCCGACCACGCCGACCCGTCCGGTCAGCGCGCGCGCCTTGGCGGCGGCGTAGGCGTCCAGGCCGCCGTGCCAATCCAGGTGATCCTCGGCCACGTTCAGCACCACGCCGGCCTCCGGGCGCACCGACGGCGCCCAGTGCAGCTGGAACGAGGACAGTTCCACCGCCAGGATCTGCGGGCCCGGGGTGCGGCGCAGCGCGTCCAGAATGGGCAGTCCGATATTGCCGCAGGCCACCGAGGGAATCCCGGCGGCGCGCAGGATGGAGTGCGTCATCTGAGTGGTGGTGGTCTTGCCGTTGGTGCCGGTCACCACCAGCCACTTGCGGACCGGGCCATAGATCCGGGCCTGATCGACCCACCAGGCGAACTCGACATCGCCCCACACCGGGATGCCCTCGGTGACGGCCGAGACCAGCACCGGGGAGTCCGGCCGCCAGCCCGGGCTGGTGATCACCAGCGCGAAGCGTTGCAGCGCATCGGGTTTGAGCAGGTCGGCACTGGTGGCGGTGCCCAGGCCCAGTTCGGCGGCCTCGGTGAGCGCCTTCTCGCCGCTGTCGGTGACCACCGGGCGCGCGCCGATGTCCTGCAGCGGCTCGATCAGCGAGCGTCCGGAGACGCCCCAACCGGCCACCAGCACATCACGGCCACGCAGGAATTCGAGCATGGGCCCCGGCGATCGCAGGACCCTCGGAGAATGTTCGGACATTGCTCACTCACCCTGCCGCAGAGAGGTATTCGCTGTAGAACAGGCCCAGTCCGATCGCCGAGGCCATACCGGCCAGCAACCAGAACCGGATGATGACCGAGGTCTCGGCCCACCCGCTCAGCTCGAAGTGGTGATGGAACGGTGCCATCTTGAACAGGCGATTGCGCGTGGCGCGGAAGACCGCCACCTGCAGCACCACCGACGCGGCCTCGGCCACGAACAGCGCGCCGATGACGACCATCAGCAGCTCGGTGCGGGTGGTGATGGACAGGCCCGCGAGCAGACCGCCCAGCATCAGCGAGCCGGTGTCGCCCATGAAGATCTTGGCGGGCGCGGCATTCCACCAGAGGAAGCCGATACAGGCCGCGCCGCCCGCGGCGCAGACCAGGGCCAGATCGAGCGGATCCCGAACCTGGTAGCAGCCCGCGACCGCGTGTGCGGAGCAGGAGTTACGCCACTGCCAGAAGGTGATGATCATGTACGCGCCCAGCACCAGGCTCATCGAGCCGGCGGCCAGGCCGTCCAGGCCGTCGGTCAGGTTCACCGCGTTGGACCAGGCCACCACCAGCAGGCAGACGAATGCCAGGAAGACCACCACGCTCATGGACAGCGTATTGATGTCGCGCGTGTAGGACAGTCGCTTGTCGCCGGGGGTCAGGCCGTGAATGTTCTTGAACTGCAGGGCCAGGACGCCGAAGACGACGGCCGCGGTGAGCTGGCCGATGTACTTGCCGGCCGCGGTCAGGCCCAGGTTGCGCTGTTTGCGCAGCTTGATCAGGTCATCGGTGAAGCCGACGAAGCCCAGCGCGGTGGCCAGGCCCATGACCAGCAGACCCGAGGCCGAGGGACCCGGCTCGCCGTAGGTCATGGAGATCAGGTGCGAGCCGAGGTAGCCGGCCCACATGCCGATCATGATGGCGACGCCGCCCATGGTGGGGGTACCGCGCTTGGCCTTGTGGCTCTCCGGGCCGTCGACCCGGATCTCCTGTCCGAAGCCCTGTTTGGCGAAGTAGCGGATCACCACGGGGGTCAGCAGGATGGAGACGGTCAGCGCGATGGCCGCCGACAGCAGAATCTGGGTCATCGCGCGGCCTCCTGCTCCGCACCGATCAGGTGTTCGGCGACCGTCCACAGGCCGACCGACTTCGAGGCCTTCACCAGCACCACCGCACCCGGCTCCAATTCCTCGTCGAGCAGGGCGATGGCGGACGCGATATCGGGCACGTGGATGGCCTCCTCACCCCAGGAGCCCTCCTGCACCGCGCCCTGGAACAGGGCGCGCACCGGACGGCCCTGGCCGACCACGATCAGGCGGTCCACGTCCAGCCGCACCACCAGGCGGCCGATCCGGTCGTGTTCGAGGACGGATTCCTCGCCCAGTTCACCCATTTCGCCGAGCACCGCCCAGCTGGGGCGCGGCTCGGTCCCGGCCTTGGACATGGTGACCAGCGCCTTGAGGGCGGCGCGCACCGAATCCGGGTTGGCGTTGTAGGAGTCGTTGACCACGGTGACACCGTCGGCGCGGGTGCGCACGTCCATGCGGCGGGCCGACACGGGGGTCGCGCCGGACAGCGCCCGCGCGACGGTCGCGAGGTCCGCGCCCTGGTCCAGGGCGACGGCCGCCGCGGACAGCGCATTGCCGACCTGGTGCTCACCGTGCACGGCCAGCTGGATCTCGATCGATTCGCCGTTGGCGTGCAAGGTGAATCGGGCGCGGGCCCGATCGTCGAGCACCACGTCGGAGGCGCGGACATCGGCCTGCGCGGCGTGGCCGACGGTCACCACGCGGGCGGCGGTCCGTTCGGCCATCGTGGCGACCAGGTGGTCGTCGGCGTTCAGGACGGCCAGGCCGGAGGCCGGAAGCGCCTCGACGAGTTCGCCTTTGGTCTGCGCGATGACCTCGCGGCTGCCGAACTCGCCCAGGTGCGCGGTGCCGACATTGAGCACCACACCCACGCTCGGCGGGGCGATCTCGGTGAGGGCCTTGATGTGCCCGGGTCCGCGGGCGGACAGCTCGAGCACCAGGAAGCGGGTGCCGGCGTCGGCGCGCAGCGCGGTCCACGGGTGGCCGAGCTCGTTGTTGAACGAACCGGGCGGGGCCACAACGGGTCCCAGCGGGGCGAGCACCGCCGCCAGCAGATCCTTGGTGGAGGTCTTGCCCGAGGAACCGGTCACCCCGACCACCGTCAGGTTCCCGGCCCGGACCAGCCGGTCCACACTGACGCGGGCCAGGGCGGCCAGCGCGTCCAGCACCGCCGCGCCGGAGCCGTCGGTGTCGTGGGCCAGCGCGATGGCGCGTGTGTTCCCGGGACGGGGTGCCACCACGATGGCGGGCACCCCGACAGGCCGGGCGGCCAGCACCGCGACCGCGCCCTGCGCGACGGCCTGCGCCGCGAAGTCGTGGCCGTCGGCGCGCTCACCGGGCAGCGCCAGGAACAGGTCACCGGAACCGATACGGCGCGAATCGAATTCGGCCGAGCCGGTGACCTTCGCCTCGGGATCGGGGGCGTCGTGCAGCGTGCCGCCGACGACCTCCGCGATCTCCCGCAAAGTCATCTCGATCATGAAAGCGTCAGGTTCCTCGTCTTTTCCGACAGGGCGGCCGCGAGTACCTCGCGGTCGTCGAACGGATGCTTCACGCCTGAAATCTCCTGCCCTGTCTCATGTCCCTTGCCCGCGACCAGCACCACGTCGCCGGGCTGCGCCCAGTCGACGGCGGTCCTGATCGCGGCCGCCCGGTCCCCAACCTCCCGGACCTCACCGCGTTCCGCGACCGGTACCGCTTCGGCACCGGCGAGCACCGCGGCGCGGATGGCGGCCGGGTCCTCACTGCGCGGATTGTCGTCGGTAATGATGGCCAGATCGCTGCCGCGCGCCGCCGCCGCACCCATCAGGGGCCGCTTGCCGGCATCGCGATCACCGCCCGCGCCCACCACTACGGCCAGACGGCCCTCCCCCTGTTCGGACAACCACGTGCGCAGGGTCGCCACGACCGATTCGATCGCGGCGGGCTTGTGCGCGTAATCGACCACGGCCAGAAACTCCTGACCCTTATCCACCCGCTGCATACGGCCCGGCACATCGACCGTGCCGAGCGCCGCAGCGGCAGTCTCCGCCTCGACCCCGGCTGCCGCGCACACCGCGACGGCCAGGATTCCATTGGCGATGTTGTACGCACCCGGAAGCCGCAGCCGCACATCCACATTGACACCCGGCCCCGAAGCGGTGAACTCCTGGGTGCCGCCGAGCCCGGCGGTGGCCGCGCCGGCGGTCCAGTCCGCGGGCACGCCCGGCCGGATCGCCACCGTGCGCAGGCGGCCGGTGGTATCACCGGATCCCGCTGCGAGGCAGTCGGATACGTCGTCTGCCAGGCGCCGGCCCCACATGTCGTCGACGCAGATCACGGCCGTGCGCGCGGCCACCGACGGGCGCGCCGCGGCGGCCGAGTCCGGCCCGTCCGGAATGAACAGGCGGCGCTTGGCGGCGAAATAGTCCTCGAAATCGGAGTGGAAGTCGAGGTGGTCCTGGGACAGGTTGGTGAACGCGCCGACCGCGAAACTCACCCCGTCCACCCGGCCCAGCGCCAGGGCATGACTGGAGACCTCCATGACCACCGCATCCACACCCCGCTCGACCATGAGCGCGAACATGGCGTGCAGCTGCGGAGCCTCGGGCGTGGTGAGCGCCGAGGGCACCCGGACGCCGCCGATGCGGGTCTCGATGGTGCCGATGAGGGCGGTGCTCAGCCCGGCCGCGGCGAGCCCGGCCTCCACCAGATACGACGTCGTCGTCTTGCCGGACGTACCGGTGATACCGACGATGCGGAGTTTGCGAGACGGATCACCGTAAAGGGCCGAGGACAACTCGCCGAGCACCGCGCGCGGCGCATCGTGCACGAGCACCGGGACGGCGATCTCGCCGATCAGTTCCGCGCCCGCCGGATCGGTGAACACCGCGACCGCGCCACGCTCGACCGCGTCGTGGGCGAAACGCGCGCCGTGCGCGTGGGCTCCGGCCAAACCGGCGAACAGGTCACCCGGCAGCACCGCGTTCGAGCGCTGCTCGATGCCGGTGACCTGGATGTCCTCGAGAGATGCCGCGAATTCCGCGGGCCGCGCGCCCGTCAGTTCCGCCACCGCGCGCAGGGTGGTCGCCGGCGGCGCGGCGGGCCGAAGCACCTGCGGCTCCGCCGTTCTTCCGCTCGGCGGCTCTGCTCGATCACCGCTGTACGGAACCGACTGCGCGGGCACGAAGCTCCTCTCCAAGGGGCGGTCATATGCATGAATCGGTCCGGATGACCGGATCGACGTGTCAGGTTACCTGTGTTCGATCGCCGCGCGATCGGCACGGCGGAGTTCGGTCACCCGCCGGTGCACGCACCACGCGGCGGTGGGCGTCACAACCATCCGCTCCCTGCTCTAACTCGCCTGCAGAATCAGCTGTTTGGCAGGCGGCGACGGCGGGATGCGGTCGCGCTGCAACAGCCACGAGGCGATGCTGTGGAACAGGGGCGCGGCCGAACCGCCACCACTGCCGTCGGAGCTGCGCACCGGCGCATCCAGCATCATGCCGATCACATAGCGGGGATTGTCGGCGGGGGCCATGCCCGCGAAGGTGATCCAGTAGCGGTCGCTGGAGTAGCAGTGGCACTTCGGGTCGATCTGCTGGGCCGTGCCGGTCTTCCCCGCGATCTGATAGCCCTCCACGGCGGCCGGGCTGCCGGTGCCGCTCTGGATACCGCGCGGATCCTTCTGCACGATGGCCTGGAACATCTGGCGCAGCGTCTGCGCGGTCTGCGGGGTGACCACCCTGACGCCCTCCGGCGGCTCCTCCTCGGTGCGGGTGCCGTCCGGGGCGATCTTGGCCTTCACGATGCGCGGCGGCATCCGCACGCCATCATTGGCGATGGCCTGGTACATGGCGGTCATCTGCAGGGTCGTCATCGAAAGGCCCTGGCCGATGGGCAGGTTGGCGAAGGTGGAGCCGGACCACTGGTCCCGGGCGGGCACCACGCCCGCGCTCTCACCCGGCAGTCCGACACCGGTGCGCTGGCCCAGGCCGAACTTCTTGAGCATGTCGAAATAGCGGTCCTCGCCGACGCGCTGCGCCAGCATGAGGGTGCCCACGTTCGAGGACTTACCGAAGATGCCGGTGGTGGTGTACGGGGCCACGCCGTGCTCCCAGGCGTCGTGCACAGTAACACCGCCCATGAAGATGCTGCCCGGAACCTGGTGCACCTCATCGGGAGTGGTGAGGCCGTACTCGATGGCCGCGGCCGCGGTGACGATCTTGTTCACCGAGCCCGGCTCGAACACCTCCTGCACCGACGGATTGCCCAGATCGGTGGTGGACCAATACTGCGGTCCCATGGCGGGATTGAAGGTGTTGTCATTGGCCATCGCCAGCACCTGGCCGGTGTGCACGTCCAGCACCACCGCCGAGGCCGCGCTCGCGCCCGAGAGGTCCTTGGCCTGCTGCACCTGCTGCTGCACGTAGTACTGCAGATCCGAATCCAGGGTGAGCTCGAGGCCGTAGCCGTTCACCGCGGGCTGGCGATCACGCCACGAACCCGGGATCACCGCGCCGTCGGAGCCGCGGTCGTAGGTCTCCGAGCCGTCGGAGCCGGCCAGCAGCGCGTCCATCGAGGACTCCAGGCCGATCTGGCCGTGCCCGTCCCAACCGGTCGCGCCGATCACATTGGCGGCCAGGGATCCACCCGGGTACTCGCGCATATCCTGCCGATCCATCCCGACCTCGGGGAACTGCAGAGTGATGTCCGAGGCGACCCGGGGATCCACATTCCGCGCGAGGTACACGAACGGCTCGTCGCTCTTCAGCTTGGCCAGGATGTCCTTCTCGGGCGCGTCATTGCCCAGCTTCTCGTGAATGTATTTGGCGATGGCCGCCAGCCGATCGTCCGGATCCGGCGCGGTCTTGGGCGTCTTGTCGTGCGCGTCCGCCAAATCCTTGCGCACCCGCACCGGCTGAAAGCTCAGCTCCTTCGCCGCGATGGTGAATGCCAGCGACTTCCCGTACCGATCGGTGATCGGCCCCCGGTTGGCCGGATCGGCCACCTTCACGGTGCGCTGGCTGGCCGCCTCCGCCGACAGCTTCGGCGCGGAAATACTCTGCACCCACAGCAATTGGATGGCCGCCACCGCGAGCGCCACCAGCATCACCAGCCGGCCCACCCCGAACCGGAAGCGCGCGCTCGAGTCCAAGCCCGGAGCGGGCCGCGGTCTGGACTGCCGGCCCGGCCCCGAACCGGCACGGCCGGAACCCGACCGGCTCCGGCCGGCGGCGGCGACCCGCCCTCGACCGGAATCGGACCGGCCCCGGCCGGAATCGCGCCCGCGCCCCGCGCGGGTAGGGCTCATCGACCAGCCCCGTTCGCCGGCGATGCGGTGCGGCTCATCGGGGCGCTCCGTTCGCCTGCACCTGCGGGTTCTGCGGAGTCGCGACCGGCGCCGCCGGAACGGGATTCGCGGCGGTGGTGGTCGGCGGGGCCGCGGCCGGCGGGGCGGGCGTCGTGGTCACCGGGACCACCCGCTCGGCCTGGGCCTGCTGCAGCTTCGGCGGCTGCGCGGCGGCCGACGGCGTCGTGTTGAGCGGCGGCGCGGGCGCGCCCTCAGCGGGCTGCGGGTTGCCGACCACGGTGACCTGACCGTCCGGGCCGATCACCAGCCGGGCCGGATCCTTGGCCGGAATCATGCCCAGTTCGGCTGCGCGCTTGGCCAATTCGGGAGCCGAATCGGCGGAGGCCACCTCACGCTGCAGCGCGTCCCGCTCGTCGGACAGCTTCTGGTTGGCGCGGCGCTGATCGCCGAGCTGATAGCTGTCCTCGGTGGCGCGGGTGGTGAGCAGCAGCGTCAGCGCCAGGCCACAGCCCAGCAGCGCGATAATGGTGGCCACGAAGGACATACGGCCGCGCGGCATCGGATCGCTGCGCCGACCGCGGCGCATACCCGGCAGGTCGGCCCCGCCCTCCCGATTGCGCCGGCGCGCGTAGGCCCGTTGCGCCGCACCCGATTTCACCCGTTCGGCGGCCTGCACCCGGCGGGCCCCCCGGCCCGTCGCCTGCGTCCTGATCGTCATAGTGCGGCTCCGATCCAGCGGATGCCCGCTCGACGCGCCGTTCCACCCCGGAACCTCACGATTGCTCCTCCCCTACGATCCGTTCGGCCGCCCGCATGCGCACCGGAGCGGCTCGCGGGTTGTCCTCGATCTCCTGCTCGGTGGCCTTCTCCGCGCCGCGGGTCAGAATCCTGAATTCCGGTCCCATACCCGGCAATTCGACCGGCAGGTCCAGGGGGGTGCGCGACACCGACCGCTTGGCCAGCGCCGCCTTCACCACCCGGTCCTCCAGGGACTGGTAGCTCATGACCACGATGCGGCCGCCCGGGGCCAGCGCGTCCAGCGCCGCGGGCATCGCGGCCTCCAGGGACTCCAGTTCGCGGTTGACCTCCACCCGCAATGCCTGGAAGGTGCGCTTGGCCGGATGCCCGCCCGTGCGCCGGGCCGCGGCCGGGATGGCGTCGTAGAGCAGCTCCACCAGCTGCGCGCTGGTGGTGAACGGGGTGCGCTGACGACGCCGCACGATCTCGGCGGCGATCTTGCCCGCGAACCGTTCCTCGCCATAGGTTTTCAGCACCCGGGCCAGCTCGCCGTGGCTGTAGGTGTTGAGCACGTCGGCGGCCGTGGGGCCGGTGCTGGAGTCCATCCGCATGTCCAGCGGTGCGTCGATGGAGTAGGCGAAGCCGCGATCGGCCTCGTCCAGCTGCATGGAGGACACACCCAGGTCCATCAGAATCGCGCTGACCGAACCCTTGTCGGGCAGCCCGGCCTGCTCGAGCGCGGGCGCGATGCCGTCATACCTGGTGTGCACCAGGGTGATCCGGTCCCGGAACGGGGCTAGTCGCTCGCCCGCCAGCTTCAGCGCCGCGGTGTCGCGATCCAGCCCGACCAGGCGGATGTTCGGATACGTCTGCAGGAAGTACTCGGCGTGACCGCCGAGCCCCAGCGTGCAGTCCAGGTAGACCGCGCCCTCGGAATGCAGTGCGGGACCGAGGATTTCGTCGGCGCGATGGAGGAGAACCGGAACATGGCGGGGGCCGTCACTGCCTCGGTGCACCTCGACCTCCCGGAATTCCTGCCTCACGTTTCATTCGCACGGCCACCTGGGGTCGCTAGCGAAAAGGACCTTCGAATTGGGCGAATGCCCCGTGGTCTCTGACCGAAGCACCGCACCTGGCGTTGGGGAAGTACGTCAGGGTCGGTGTCGGGCAGAGGCCGCAGGGCACTCGCCTCGCTGCGGGCTAGAAGATCTCGCCCAGCGACTCGTCTCTGGCCTGCGAGTAATCCTCCTCGTGTTCGGCGAGGTAGGAATCCCACGCCGTCTTGTCCCATATTTCGAGGAAGTCGACCGAGCCGATCACCACGCAATCCTTGGACAGATTGGCGTAGCGGCGATGCTCGGCCGACAGCATGATCCGGCCCTGTGCATCCGGACGCTGCTCATCGCTGGAAGCCGCCAAGGCCCGGACGAATGCGCGGGCCTGCGGATTGGACCGGGATGCCGCCGCGGCTCTCCGCGCCAGCGCGGTGAACTCGTCCTTGGGATACACGGCAAGGCTGTGGTCCTGTCCCTTCGTGACCATCAACCCTCCCGCCAGCTCGTCCCGGAACTTCGCAGGCAACGTCAGTCGCCCTTTGTCGTCCAACCGAGGGGTATAGGTCCCGAGAAACAAGCCTCGACACCTCCTGCCGGATCACCCTCTCGACTGTTCGGCCTCCTGTAGTGCGGGCTCCACATTACCCCACTTTCCCCCACTTTCAATCGAAAGCGTCGGTGATCTCGGTCCCCGCTTGGCGAACTTCGCAGGTCACACCAGCTATCACCGAGGTGGGGAAGATTTCGCGCAGTTCCCCCGACACGCGCGACGCGCGCCGGCGAGCATCCGACAACCGCCAGCAAACCCGCAGATAGCGTGCATTTCCGGCATTCGTGGGGCGCGGTGGGGAGGCTCCGTGGGGAGGTGTGGGGAATCCTGGACCGCTCCCGACACGCCGAATCGGCACCAACGAGAAACGCCGTGACGCCACACCCCAAATCGGTGTGGCGCCACGGCGTGTCGCTGAATCTTCAGTTAGCCGATCATCCGCTGCCGCGCGACGCCGAAAGCCTTCGGCGGCACGGCAGCCCGGTCAACTGTCCTGTTCGAACCTCTTGCGGAACCGGTCCTCCATCCGCGCGGAGAACCCGCCCTGCTTACGGGGCTTCCCGCGGCCGGCGCCGGGAGCGCCACCCGCGCTGGGATGCGCATCGGCGCCGCGACTGCTCGGCGCGCCCATCCGAGGGCCACCGATCAGCAACAGCACACCCGCGCTGAACATGACGATGAATCCGACCAGACTGATGATCGGGAAGCCGCCCGGCTTGAACGGTGCGGCAATACCGGCCACCAATAGGAACAGACCGAGGACGAACAGGGCGGCCGCCTGAAGTCTGCGTCGACCAGTGGCAGAACGTAACCGTCCACCCCGAACAGTCGAGGCGAACTTCGGATCCTCAGCATAGAGCGCGCTCTCGATCTGTTCGAGCATGCGCTGCTCGTGCTCGGAGAGTGGCACGGTACCTCCCCCGGCACTAGGTGGTGGCTGTCGTCTCCGGGTAGACGACGGATAGCCGACCTTGGCGGCTGTCTGCCACCAATAATACGAGTTCGATCAGACTGCGACCACCTACTCGCCGATACTCACGCCAGCATTCCGGTTACCCACCCTGAACTGGGCCGCAGCCGGGCCGCGGCGGCCAGCAGGTCCGCCACGTCGTGTAGGAATGCGTTTACCCGCGAAGCGAACTCGTCCGCGCGACGATCATCGATGGGCCGCGGCAACCCGGCCTCCAGGGCCGCCCTGGTCTCGGATTGACCGGTGAAATAGTCGGCCCACATCACGAATTCCGGTGCCGCGCGCTGCATCAGGACCCAGGCGTTGCGAGAACGCGCGCGGGGCGCGCGGTCTGCCCCCGTGAGGGCCAGCACGGCGCCCGCACCGCGGAGGGCGGCGAGGTAGGCCGTACGGAAGCGCTCCGCCGGGTCGGTTTCCCCCTGGGCTGCCAGCAATAGACCGTCCGCCTTGCGCAGTAGATCGCCGGCGCGGCCGGGATGGCTCGGTCGTTCAGTTTTCCCGCTCATTTCGGGTACCTCCCCACTCGTACACCTGATTCACCTTCCAGGAGGACATCCGGTCCCGATCAGGCATTTCGCCCGCTGGAAAGATCGAACAGATATTCGAAGGTTTCTCGTGGGTTTGAATATAGAGAGACCCACCGACAAGTTGACGCCGCCACGTGGCGCTACTGTCGACCCCATCCGTCCGCGCCAACGAGAGTTGCGTCCAGCCGATGACCGCAGTCACTCCCAAACCGACGCCAGCGCCCGTGGTGGTCGACCTGTCGGCCGCGACCCTGCGGCACCGGCTGCACGACGCCCTCTCGGTCTACGTGGCGGCAATGGACTACCCGCGCGGCACCGAACACCAGCGCGCGCCCATGTGGACCGAGCACACCACCCGGCCCGGCTGGCAGGCCGTGGCGGCGGTGCTGCCCGACGACGACGGACGGCTCGACCTGCGCACCGCGCCCATCGTGGCCATCGCCTACGGGTATCACGGCGCGCCGCACCAGTGGTGGCACCAGCAGGTGTACAGCGGCATGCGGCGCACCGGATGGCCCGAACACGCCGCGCGAGAACTGCTTTCGGACTACTTCGAGCTCACCGAGCTGCACGTGCACCCGGCGGCGCAGGGCCGCGGGCTCGGCGAGATCCTGCTCACCCGGCTGCTGCAGAACCGGCCCGAGCCGACCGTGCTGCTGTCCACGCCCGAGGTGGATCGCGAATCCAACCGGGCCTGGCGGCTGTATCGGCGGCATGGGTTCGGAGATGTGGTGCGGCACTTCATCTTCTCCGGCGACACCCGGCGATTCGCGGTGCTCGGCCGGCGGCTGCCCCTGTGAGCCGCGGCGACCTCGGCGCCCGCCGCGTCGTCATCGTCGGTTCCGGGCACAATGCGCTGGTCGCGGCCTGCTATCTGGCGCGGGCCGGGCATCGGGTCGAGGTGCTCGAGCGCGACACCGTGCTGGGCGGGGCGGTGTCCACGGTGGAGCGGTTCCCGGGTCACCTGGTCGATCGGGGCTCGTCGGCGCACATCATGATCCGGCACACCGGGATCATCGAGGAACTGGAGCTGGCCCGGTTCGGGCTGCGGTACATCGACTGCGACCCATGGGCTTTCGCGCCCGCACCGCCCGGGAGCGGGCTGCCGCCGATCGTGTTCCATCGCGATGTGGACCGGACCTGCGCGTCCATCGCGGCGGCGTGCGGGGAACGGGATGCCGAGGCGTATCGGCGGTTCGTGACCGTGTGGGGGCCGCGCAGCGCCCGGGTGATGCGGGCGTTCTCGGCGACGCCGACAGGCGGGAACCTGCTGAAGGCGTTCTGGGGCATGGACCCTCGCGAGGCCGCCGGGGCGACCGGCCGCACCAGTGCCGGGGCCCTGTCGCGGGAGATGATGCAGACCGGAGACGCGCTGCTGGACAGCCTCTTCGACAGTGAACGGCTCAAGGCCGCGCTGGCCTGGTTCGGCGCGCAGTCCGGGCCACCCATGTCCGAACCCGGGTCCGCGCCCATGGTGGGATTCGCGGCGCTCATGCACACGCTGCCGCCGGGCCGCGCGGTCGGCGGCAGCGGGGCGCTGACCGCGGCGCTGGTGGCGCGGCTGGAATCCGATGGCGGCATCGTGAGCGCCGGGGACGCGGTCACCGCCATCGCCCGGGCCGGGGGCACCTGGGAGGTGCGCACCGCGGACGGCCGAAACGTGCAGGCGGACACCGTGATCGCGGGCACCCACATCCTCACCACGCTGAACCTGTTGGAGCAGGGCGGATTCGACGCCGGGGTGCTCGCCGGGTGGCGGCGGCGCATTCGGGTGGGGCCGGGCATCGGCATGGTGGTGCGGGCCGCGCTCAGCGACCTGCCCCGGTATCCGGGCGCGGAGACCGCCGAATCGGCCCACGGCCTACAGCTTCTCGTCACCGATCGCCGCGAGCTGCGCCGCGCGCACGGCGCCGCGCTGGCCGGGGATCTGCCGCCGCGACCGGTCGTGCTGGCCATGAGTTTCAGCGCCCTGGATCCGAGCATCGCGCCCGCGGGCGAGCATCAGGTCACGCTGTGGTCGCAGTGGCATCCCTATGACCTGGCCGACGGCACCGCCTGGTCCGCGCACGCCGACCGGGAGGCCGACCGCATCATCGCCGAAGTCGACGCGCACGCACCGGGATTCGCCGGGACGGTGACGCAGCGCTTCGTCCAGACGCCCGCCGACCTGGAACGCGAGCTGGGCCTGCTGGGCGGCAATGTCATGCACGTCGAGATGTCCATCGACCAGATGTTCATGTGGCGGCCGCTGCCCGAGCTCTCGGGGCAGCGGGTTCCGGGGGCGCCGGGGCTGTACCTGACAGGCGCGTCCACGCATCCCGGCGGCGGCGTCTCCGGTGCGAGCGGACGCAGCGCGGCCCGCCTGGTCGAACACGACCTGCGACCGCGCCGTCTGTTTCCGCTGCGCCGATGACCTCCCGGGGCCTACCCGAGCCCACCACGAATCCCACTGCGGCCGCGCCCAAACCGGCGTGGTGGCCGCGGTGGCCGGCGCAAGAGCCATCGCCTCGGCGCCCCGGAAGTCCGACGACGATCGGCGCGGGGCGAGCGGACACCGGATTCCGCGGCCGGGTCGTGGCGATCGCGGCGACGCCGGCGGTGCTGGTGCAGATCACGTATCCGCTGGCGCACGGGCTGGGGCGGGATCGGGTGACCGTGGTGGTCGTACTGCTCTCGCTGGGGATCGCTCTGGTGCATGCCGGGGTGACACGCGGGGTGCGGTGGGCCGTGGGTTTGCTGGCGATCGTGTTCGGGATCGGGTTCGGTGCGGAGGTGCTGGGGATCGCGACGGGGTTTCCGTTCGGTAGCTACGACTATGCGAGCGGGCGGCTGGGGCCCGAGCTGCTCGGGGTGCCGTTGATCGTGCCGCTGGCCTGGACCGGTGGGCTGTATCCGGTGTGGGTGGTGGCCGGGATGCTGGGTCATGGTGCAGTTGGGCGGATTTCGCTGACGGCGCTCGGGGCCGTCGGGTGGGATCTGTTCCTGGATCCGCAGATGGTCGCGGATGGGCAGTGGACGTGGCGCTCGACTGGTGCGGGTTTGCCCGGTCTGGGCCAGATTCCGGTCACCAACTATCTCGGCTGGTTCGCGGTGGCGCTGGTGATGGCGGGACTGCTGGAGTGGTGGGATCGGACCGCTCCGGATACCGGCGCGGCGCGGATGGTTCCGGTGGCGGTGTTCCTGTGGACCTGGCTGGGCTCGACGCTGGCGCACGCGGTGTTCCTGGGGCTGCCGGTGTCGGCCGGATACGGGTTCTGTGGGCTCGGTCTGCTGGGGATTCCGCTGGTTCGGACGCTGAGCGCCCGTCGAATCACCCTGTGGCCCGGGGCGCATGGCACGATGTGACCCGTGCAGCCGAGTCCCAACATGTCGACAGCAGAGGAAACACCCGAATCCATGACACCGTCGGATCCCAGCGCATCGGGAGCGCGGCGACCGCGCCGGTGGGTGCGGATGCTGGCCGTGGTCCTGTTCGCGGGGCTCACCGTCATGCTGACCGGATGCCTGCGGGTGCAGGTGTCGATGGGTGTGTCCTCCAATGACCGGGTGTCGGGCCGCATCGTCGCGGCGGCCGTGCCCCAGAACGACAAGGACAAGGGGCCGCAGCTGAAGGCGCCCGACGGGTTGCAGGGCAAGGTGCGGGTGGATTCCTACGCACAGGACGGATACGTCGGCAGCCAGGTGTATTTCGACGACCTCACCTTCGGTGAGGTGCAGCAGCTGGGCGGCATGTCCGACCAGACCTCCGGCATGTTCAACCTGGTCTTCAGCCGCACCGGCGACCTGGTCACCCTGACCGGCCGGGTGGACCTGAAGAGCCTGCCGCCCCAGGGTTCCGACGTGCAGCTGACCGTGGCCTTCCCGGCCCGCGTCGCCACCACCAACGGCACCCGCGAGGGCGACTCCGTGGTGTCCTGGAAGCTCCCCGCCGGCGATGTCAGCACGCTGCGCGCGGAAGTCGGCTACGCGGACCCGAATACGCGCTCCTTCGCCGGCTGGGCGGGCATCGTCGGCGGCATCACCCTCGCGGTGGCGGCCATGGTCGCGGTCCTCGCCTTCATGACCCGCAACCCCGACCCGCCGGCCTACGTCCGCGCGGCCCGCTGGCTGCGCCCCGATCGCACCAAGACTCGATGACCCTCGCCGCCAGGGCGGTGGCGGCCGGTAGCGCCGTCGCCGCCCTCGGCGCCGCCACCGCCCTGGCGAACCGCCTCGGCACCCGCCGCCTCCGGCCGGCCGGCGGGCCCGTCACCGAATCGGTCACCGTCTGCGTCCCCGCCCGCAACGAGGCCGCCCGCCTCCCTGCCCTCATTGCCGATCTGCGCGCCCAGCAGGGCATTCCACGGCTCCGGATCCTCATCCTCGACGACGGCTCCACCGACGGCACCACCGACGCCGCCCGCACCGCCATCGGCGACGACAACCGATTCCTGCTCTCCCGCAACGACATCGATCCCGCCCCCGGCTGGACCGGCAAGACTGCCGCCTGCGCCCGCCTGGCAGACCTCGCCCTCGAGCCGCCCGCACCCGGATCCCCCGCCGGCGCGCTGGTCTTCCTCGACGCCGACATCCGGCTCGCGCCCGCCGCGCTGGCGGCAGCCGTGCGCGAATTGCGTTCGGCCCGGGCCGACCTGGTGTGCCCTTGGCCCCGGCAGCGCGCCGAATCGCCCGTGGAGCGCCTGGTCCAGCCGCTCCTGTGCTGGTCCTGGGCCTCGACATTGCCCATCGCCCTGGCCAACCGCACCCTGCGCCCCTCGATGGCCGTAGCCTGCGGCCAGTTCCTGGTCTTCGACGCCGCGGCCTACGCCGCCCTCGGCGGTCACGCGGCCGTGGCCGACAGCATGACCGAAGACCTGGCGATCGCCCGCCGCCTCCGCCGCACCGGACGCCACACCGCCCTGGTCACGGCCGGTCCCCTCGCCGAAACCCGGATGTACCGCAACACCACCGAACTCACCGAGGGATACACCCGCTGGCTGTGGTCCGCCTACGGCGGACCGGCCGGCAGCCTCGCGGTCGGTTCGATTGCGGCCCTGGCGTTCTGGGCCCCGCCACTGGCAGCGATCTGCGGGCGGGGACGACTGCGCCGGATGGGACTGCTGGGTTACGGCGCAGCGGTTACCGCCCGGCTGCTGGCCCGCTCGACCGAGAGCGGGGGCACCGCGGGCGGCGCGGATCTCGTTGCCGCGCTGGCACACCCGCTGTCGGTCGCGGCCTACCTGACGCTGTCGTTTCGCTCCCATCGCGCGTACCGGGCGGGCGGGCTGCGGTGGAAGGACCGCTCACTCGGCACTCGCTGACCGTGCCGGTCAGGGGACGGGGGTCATGCCGATGGTCGGGAGGAAGAAGCAGGTGGAGGTGCCGCTGCGGACGGTGCCGAAGACGGCGGCGAGGACGGTGCCGGAGCCGGTGGTGACGGGGACCGCGCGGACGCCGCCGACGGGGAGGGCGGCGGTGAAGTAGTCGTGGACGGCCTGTTCGACCATGGGACGGAGTTCGGCGGGGACCTGGGGCGGGATCATGGCGTTGAGGACCTGGCTCAGCGGGCCCATGGGGACGAGGCCGCCGCGGCCGGTGGACAGGTTGAACCAGGCGACCTGCATGCCGGAGGTGTCGGCGCCGTCGGGGCTGATGCCGTAGGGGACGAAGGCGAACATGGTCTGGCCCGCCTTGACGGCCGAAAGATCAAGGCCGGGAATGGAAACCGTGTACTTGGGCCACGGGCCGAGGATGGCGCCCGCCACGCCGGGGGCGATGCCGAGGGTGGTGCCGCCGAGGCAGAAGGGGGCGGCGGTCGGGTAGAGGAAGGGCTGGATGCCCAGGGCCTTCAAGCCGTCGACGGCTTGATCGTAGGCGGAGAGCCAGTCGGATGGGCCGGCGGTATTGGATCTGGCCGATGGATCGGACCCGGCGGTCTTGCCCGCGGCGGTGATGGCGGCCAGAGCGGCGGCCGCCTCCTGGGTCACGGCCGCCGCGGGCGAATCGGCGGGGGCCGCGGCGGTCGGGCCGGCCAGGGTTGCCGGACCGGCGGCAGTCAGGACGGCGCAGGCGCCGACAGCGCCTGCGACACGGACGAGACTGTGGAACACGGACATGGGTAGCTCCCCTCGAGGTCACGATTCGAGGGCGACGCTACTCCGCTGACCAGCGCATACCGGGGATTTGATCCGGCATGCCGGGTCGTTGGATCAGGCGTTCGCGGGAGTCGCCGACATGGTGTAGCCAAGGTTTGCTAGGACTTCGCTGGTGGTCTTGGCGAAATTCAGGGTGATGAAATGCAGGCAGGGCGCGCCCTCGGCGATGAGGCGCTGGGCCATCTCCGTGGCGATCTCGATGCCGACCTCGCGGACCGCCGCGCGATCCTCCTCCGGCCCGTCGCCCGCGGCCTTCCGCAGCCGCTCCATCACCGCGTCCGGCAGCGGACGGCCCGACAGCTCCTCCGCGCGCTGTACGGTGCGCAGCGAGGTGACCGGCATGAGCTCGGGAATGATCGGCTTGGCGCCCTCGACCGGATCGCAGGCGATGGCCCGATCTCGCAGGCGCAGATAGTGCTCCACGTCGAAGAACATCTGGGTGATCGAATACTCCGCGCCCGCACGGAGTTTCGACACCAGGAAGTGGGTGTCCTGGTCGAGGTCGGTGGAGCGCGGGTGGCCCTGCGGGAACGAGGCCACACCCACGTGGAAGTCGCCCAGGTCGCGGACGATGCGCACGAGTTCGTCGGCGTACTCGACGCCCTCGGGGTGCTTGATCCACTCTCCCAGCACGTCGCCGGGCGGATCGCCGCGCAACACCAGCAGATTCCGGATGCCGGCGTCGGCGTAGGCGCCGACGATCGACCGCAGCTCGGCGACCGAGTGATCCACCGCGGTCAGGTGCGCGACCGTGAGCAGCGTGGTCTCGCGCGCCAGCTGGCCGGTGACCCGGATGGTGCGGTCGCGGGTGGAGCCGCCCGCGCCGTAGGTCATGGACACGAAGGCCGGATGCAGCCGCTCGAACTCGCGTGCGGCCCGCCACAGGCGCGCCTCACCGGCGGCGTCGCGCGGCGGATTGAACTCGACCGAGAACGGGATCGACCCGTCCGGGCGTGGGCCCAGCTGCTGAACGATGGAGCGAGTTCCGGACACTCGAGGCGTGCGGGAAACTCGGCCTGGGGTCGAATATCCCCGTACATTGTCGAAACTCACGCGGACATTTTACGGGCCCGTACCGGGTGCTGGACCGCGACCTGCGCTTATCCCAGCAGGTGAGACCGATTCGAACCCGACCGATTCCCGTCGGCGACCCGGTGGTCGGTAGAGTCGGACACAACCCCGCTGGCTGCGCACGCGCCGCGCCGCGGCTCTCACCAAGGAGGCTCCCCTGTCCGCCGGACCCGGTACCCCGACCCGCCACCCGGTCGGCGCGGGATCACTCGTCGCCGCCGTGGAGGACCGTCTCGCCGCCTTCTTCCGCACCCGGGAACCGATCGTCGCGCCGCTCGGACCGGTGTTCGTGGACGCGGCGGCGGCCCTGGAGGACTTCGTCATTCGCGGCGGCAAGCGGACCCGGCCCTCCTTCGCGTGGACCGGCTGGCTGGGCGCGGGCCGCAGCGCCGACGATCCGGACGCCGACGCCGTGCTCACCGCGTGCTCCGCGTTGGAACTGGTGCAGGCGTGCGCGCTCATCCACGACGACATCATCGACTCCTCGCGCACCCGGCGTGGCTTCCCGACCGTGCACGTGGATTACGAACAGCGGCACCGGGATCAGCGCTGGGCGGGTGACAGCGACCACTACGGCGTGAGCGTCGCCATCCTCATCGGTGATCTGGCCCTGGCCTGGGCCGACGACATGACCCGCGACGCCGGCCTGCCCGCCGACGCCGCCGCGCGTTTCGCCCCGGTGTGGGCGGCCATGCGCACCGAGGTGCTGGGCGGGCAGCTGCTCGACATCCACGGCGAGTCCGCCGGCGACGAGACCGTGGAGGCCGCGCTGCGGATCAACCGGTACAAGACCGCGGCGTACACCATCGAGCGCCCGCTGCACATGGGCGCGGCGCTGGCCGGGGCCTCCCCCGAACTGGTCGCCGCCTACCGCGAGTTCGGCACCGATATCGGCATCGCCTTCCAGCTGCGCGACGACCTGCTCGGCGTCTTCGGCGATCCCGCCGTCACCGGCAAGCCCTCCGGTGACGACCTGCGTGAGGGCAAGCGCACCGTCCTCATCGCCGAGGCCCTGCAGCGCGCCGACGCCACCGCCCCGGCCGCCGCGGACCTCATCCGCTCCAGCCTCGGCACCGACGTCACCCCCGAGCAGGTCGCCGAATTGCGTACGGTTCTCACCGAACTCGGCGCGGTCGACGCCGTGGAGAAGCGGATCGGCTCGCTCACCGACCAGGCGCTCACCGCCCTGGACGCCAGCACCGCCACCCCGGACGCCAAGCGGCAGCTGCGCGCCATGGCCCTGGCCGCCACCGCGCGCTCCTACTGACCGGCCGGGCGCGAGGGTGCGGGGCATGAGAACTGTTGGGGGACCGGCCGATCGGGTCGTGGTGATCGGTGCCGGACTGTCCGGGCTGGCCGCCGCGCTGCACCTGGTGGCGGCCGGACGGCAGGTGACCATCCTGGAACGCGATGATCGCCCGGGCGGGCGGGTCGGCGCGTATCGCGGACCGGACTACGAGATCGACTCCGGGGCAACGATTCTCACCCTGCCCGAGCTCATCGACGAGACGCTCGCGGTGGTCGGGCAGACGCGCGAGTCGGTCGGCCTGCGGATTCTCGACCTGGCCCCGGCGTATCGGGCGCGGTTCGCGGACGGCTCCCAGATCGGCGTCTACGCCGACGAGGAGCAGATGGCGGCCGAGGTCGCGCAGGTGCGCGGGCCGGGCACGGCACACCGCTACCGGCGGCTGCGCGGCTGGCTGAAAGACGTGTACGAGGCCGAGTTCCGGCAGTTCATGGACACCAACTTCGATTCCCCGCTGGACATGGTGCGGATTCCGGAGAAGCGGGTGGCGCTGGCGAAACTGGTGCGGCTCGGCGCGTTCGGGCGGCTCGGGCCCAAGGTCCGGCGACTCGTGCGGGACCCGGAGGTGGCGCGGCTGTTCAGCTTCCAGGCCCTGTTCGCGGGGATGGCGCCGAACCGGGCGCTCGGGGTGTACGGCGCGATCCCGTACATGGACACCTGCCTGGGCGTCACCTACCCCGAGGGCGGGATGCGAGCCATCGCCGAGGCGCTCGGCCGCGCGTTCACCGCCGCGGGCGGGACGCTCGAACTGAACGCCGAGGTGATCGGCATCGACTACGCGGGCCGGCGGGCCACCGCCGTGCGCACCGCAGACGGAGGTGCCTTCGACTGCGACGCCGTCGTGGTGACCGCCGACCTCGGATCGCTGCCGCGCTTCGGGCTGCGGCGCCGGATCGGACTGCGGGCCTCGCCGTCGGCGGTGGTGGCGCACGGCACGATTCCCGCCGCCGTCGCCCAGAGTTGGCCCGTGCAGGCACATCACACCATCGACTTCGGCCAGGAGTGGGACCGGACCTTCCGCGAGATCGCCGCCCGGCGCGGCCATGGGCGGCTGATGAGCGATCCCTCGCTGCTGCTCACCCGGCCCGCGCTCACCGATCCGGCCCTCTACATCGAGCGCGCCGAACAGCACATCGACCGGAACGGGCACCTGCGCGACACCGTCCGCTACGAGCCGCTCTCGCTGCTGGCCCCATGCCCGAATCTCGACGCCGCGCCGCTGGCCTGGGAGCAACTCGGCCCCCACTACCTGCGCGAACTGCTCGCCACCCTGGAAGAGCGCGGCTATCAAGGCATTTCGCGATACTTCCGGATCGACCACCTCGACACCCCGCGCACCTGGCGGGACAAGGGCATGATCGCCGGCACCCCGTTCTCGGCCGCGCACCTGTTCCGGCAGACCGGACCGTTCCGCACCCGGAACCTGGTGCGGGGCCGCGCGAATGTGGTTCTCGCAGGCTCGGGCACCGTGCCCGGTGTCGGCGTGCCGACCGTGCTGTTGTCCGGGAAACTGGCAGCGGCGCGCCTGACGGGTGATCCACGACATGCCGGTGTCGGATCCGCCGACTCCGGGGCTGTGGCCCCCGCGCCCACACACTAGACTGACCGCGTCCTGAACCAACGCGGCTGCCGCCGCCTACCTTTCCGGGGGGAACGACCGCCTATGCCGACCCCCTCCATGGACGCCGCCATCCCGGAGGCCGCGGGCGCCACGCGCCTCGCACCGGCCGAACCGGCCATCCCGAGCGTCCCCGCCACCGACGGCACCGCCACGCAGCGCTGGCTGCGCCACGCCTCCGACTTCACCCGCAGCCCCGAAGGACACGCGGCGACGCTCGGATTCTTCGGCGCCCTGCTGATCACCTTCGGCGGGTTCGGCGCGGGCAGTGTGCGACGCAGCGACCCACTGCTGGAGGTCATGCACCTGTCGTGGCTGCGGTTCGGGCACGGGCTGGTGCTGTCGTCGGTGTTCGTGTGGCTCGGCGTCATCGCCATGATCACCGCGTGGGTCCGGCTGGGGCGCATCGTGATCGGCAAGCAGCCGGGCGCCACCGTGTCGCTCAACGAGCTGCGCGCGATCGTCGGCATCTGGATCTTCCCGCTGCTGTTCTCGGTCCCCCTGTTCAGCCGCGACGCCTACTCGTATCTGGCCCAGGGCGCGATGCTCCGCGACCACATCAACCCGTACGTGTTCGGTCCGTCGGAGTTGAAGGCGAATGCCGCTGCGGTACTGGACAATGTGAGCCCCGTCTGGCTCAACACGACCGCGCCGTACGGTCCGGTCTTCCTGCTGATCGGGCGGGCGATCACCACCATCACCGGTGACAATGTGGTGGCGGGCACCATCGCGCTGCGGCTGGTGATGCTGCCGGGCCTGGTGCTGATGGTGTGGGCGATCCCGCATCTGACCAAGCACCTGGGCGGCAAGCCGACCATCGCGCTGTGGCTGGCGGTGCTGAATCCGCTGGTGCTGATCCACCTGATCGGCGGAGTGCACAACGAGATGCTGATGGTGGGCCTGATGGCCGCGGGCATCGCGCTGGTGCTCGAGCATCATCACGTGGCTGGGATCGTGGTGGTCGCGATCGGGGTGGCGGTGAAGGCGACCGCCGGTGTGGCACTGCCGTTCCTGGTGTGGATCTGGATGATTCACGAACGCGAGCGACGCGCGGCGCAGGACGAGGGCGATCTGCCGCATCCGATCCGGACCTTCGCCAAGATCACCGCGCTGGGCGTGGCCATCTTCGCGGCCGTGTTCGTGCTGGCCACCTGGGCCACCGGCCTGCGGGACCACCAGATCGGCTGGCTCACCGCGCTGTCCGGGTCCAAGAAGATCATCAACTGGCTGTCGCTGCCGACCATCATGGCGCACGTGGTCAGCTGGGTGACCCCGTTGCCGTTGGAGTCGGTGCTGCCGTGGACCCGCACCCTGTGCGCGGTGGTGATGGTGGCCGGCCTGGTGTGGGCCTGGTGGCGGTTCAGGAACAGTGAACGGGAGGCCGTGCTCGGCATTCTCGTCGCGTTCGTGGCCATCGTGATCCTCTCGCCCGCGGCACTGCCCTGGTACTACTCGTGGCCGCTGGCGCTGGCCGCCGGATTCGCGCTGTCCACCCGGACCCTGCAGGTGCTGGTGGGGTTGTGCACCTGGCTCATGCTGGTGTTCCAGCCGGACGGTTCGCCCGTGACCAATTCCGTGCACGGCACGCTGGCCATCCTCGCGGCCGTGGTGGCGGCGCTGTCGCTGTGCACGGTGGATCCGCTGAAACTGCGGGCCGCCCGCCCGCAGACCGATCAGCTCGGCGTCGCGCCCGCGCCCGGCCCGGCGTGAACCAGCCCGCCGCGCCCGACCAGGCCGTGCTGCCGGATCGGTCCGGACGACTCGACCGCGCCTACCGCGACTGCCGCCGGATCGCGGCCGCCCACGGCCGCACCTACTTCCTGGCCACCCGGCTGCTGGAACCGGAGCGAAGACCGGCCGTACACGCGCTGTACGCCTTCGCCCGGATGGTCGACGACATCGTCGACGCGAGCGACGCGCCCAGTCGCGCAGCGGAATCCGCGGCGCGACTGGATCGGATCGAACACGAGCTGCGGGCCCGCCTGGTGGACGCGCCCGTCGACGCGGGCGACGGGCCCGAGGACCCGGCGCTGCTCGCGGTGTCCGACACCATCCGCCGGTATTCGATTGCCGCCGAACACTTCTGGGTGTTCCTGGACTCCATGCGCATGGACATCCCCGGCGGGCCGCAGTATCGCGACCGCTACCCCACTATGGCCGACCTGCGCGACTACATGCGCGGCTCGGCGGCCGCCATCGGACTGCAACTGCTGCCGGTGCTGGGCACGGTCGTCCCGGTGGCCGATGCCGAACCCGCGGCGGCGGCGCTGGGAGAAGCCTTCCAGCTCACCAACTTCCTGCGCGATATCGGCGAGGACCTCGATCGCGGGCGGGTGTATCTGCCCGCCGACGAACTGGCGGCCTTCGGCGTGGACGCCGAACTGCTGCACCACTGCCGGGAATCCGGCCACACGGACCCGCGGGTACGACGCGCACTGGCCCACCTGATCGCCATCAACCGCGGCGTCTACCGCCGCGCCGCCCCCGGTATCGAACTGCTCAGCCCCCGCGTGCGCCCGGCCATCCGCACCGCGGCCACGCTGTACGGCAGCATCCTCGACGAGATCGAACGCGCCGACTACGCCGTCTTCACCCGCCGAGCGGTGGTACCGCAGCATCGCCGGTTGCGCGTCGCGGCACGGGAACTTGCCACTACCCGGCGCGTCAACCAGAACTGACCGCGGGCCGATCGAAACACGACACGACCCGCAGGTGTCCCGACCGCTAGGCGCCAACTGATTTGGCACCGTGCGGGTAACTCGTCGGGTACGCCCAGAAGCCAACCCGCTCCCTGCCGTCGGCCCGGCGACCTACATGAGGGGGCTCCCCACGACCGGCAAAAGGCGCGGAGAGGCGGACGAGCCGCGGGGAGGCGGGCGAGCTCAGAAGGGGTCGGCCGCGGCGCGGCGCAGGACCTCACGGGCCAGCGGGCCGTGGATGGCGTCGATCGGACGGCCGGGGAGGCTGTCGTCCTCGGTGTAGATCCACTCGAGGATTTCCTCGTCGGTGTACTTGCCGTCGCGCATCACCGTGATCAGACCGGTCAGATGCTTGGCGACGGCGCCCGTGGAGTCGAAGAACTCCTTCGGGATGCCGGCCACGCCGTCCCGGCGGACGGCGAGGATCTGGTGGTCGCGCAGCATCTGGTGAACCCGGGTGACCACCATGCCCAACTGGTCGGCCACGTCGGGCAGCGGGATCAGGGTCACCGAATCCGGCAGGACGTCTTCGCTGCATGGAAAGGCACTCACGCCGACCACGGTAGTCTCTCGCGTCGCGACCGTCGCATCACACCCCGACGCGACTACCATCGGGTGAGCCGCACCGGGCGGACTCGGGAAAATCGGAAGGGTTGCAGTTTGATCGGCCAGATGCTGGAAGGGCGCTACCGCATCGACGCGCCGATCGCGCGTGGTGGCATGTCCATGGTGTTCCGGGGGGTCGACACCAGATTGGATCGACCGGTCGCCATCAAGGTGATGGACCCGAAGTTCGCCAGCGACCCCCAATTCCTCACCCGCTTCGAGCTCGAGGCGCGGGCCGTGGCCAAACTCAAGCACCCGTCGCTGGTCGCGGTCTACGACCAGGGCGTGGACGGCGACCATCCGTTCCTCATCATGGAACTGGTCGAGGGCGGCACACTGCGCGAACTGCTGCGCGAACGCGGGCCCATGCCCCCGCACGCGGTGCGGGCCGTCGCCGAGCCCGTGCTCTACGCCATCGGCGTGGCCCACGCGGCCGGGCTGGTGCACCGCGACATCAAACCGGAGAACGTGCTCATCTCCGACTCCGGCGAGGTGAAGATCGCCGACTTCGGACTGGTGCGCGCGGTCGCCGAAGCCAAGATCACCTCCGACAGCGTGATCCTCGGCACCGCCGCGTACCTCTCGCCCGAGCAGGTCACCAGCGGCACCGCCGACGCCCGCAGCGACGTCTACTCCGCGGGCATCCTGATCTTCGAAATGCTCACCGGCCGAACACCCTTCACCGGCGACAACTCGCTGTCGATCGCACTGCAGCGGGTCGAGAAGGACGTGCCCAGCCCGGGCCGCCTGATCAACGGCGTCCCACCGGAAATCGACGAGCTGGTCGCGCACGCCACCGCGCGCGAGCCCATGCACCGCTACACCGACGCCACCGAGATGGCGAACGACCTGCGCCGCATCGCCCGCGAACTGCAGCTGCCCGACTACCGGGTGCCCGCGCCCACCGAATCGGCCGAGCATCTCAGCGCCAAGTACCGGATCGGGCCCACCCCCGCACCGCGCGGACCGGTCTCGCCGCCGTCCCGGCCCCTGCCGGGCGCGGCCGATCTCACCACGCGGCTGCCCGCGGACCCGCCGACCGTGCACATGCAGCCGCAGGCGCAGCAGACCCGGGTGATGACCGCGGCGCGGGAACTCCCGCCGGAGTACCAGCCGCAGCCCGAGTACGCGCCGCCGCCCGGAGCGCCGGGCGGCCACGGCTACGGCTCGGACCTGATCGAGGATCGCGGCAAGTCGCGGCGCAAGGTCGTCATCTGGTTGAGCATCGTGGTCGCGCTGGCGGTGCTGCTGGGCCTCGGCGGCTGGTGGCTCGGCGTGGGCAGATATTCGGCGGTGCCGTCGATCGCCGGCATGGACACCCAGAAGGCCGTTTCCACACTGCAGGGCGCGGGCTTCAAGACCGAGACCCGGCAGAAGGCCTCGGACATGATTCCGGTGGGCAATGTGGTCGGTACCGATCCGCCCGCCGGAACCCGGGTCACCAAGGGATCATTGGTCGCGGTGCTGGTCTCCAGCGGCAAGCCGAAGGTCCCCGACATCCAGCCCGGACAGGACGTCACCTCGGTCGACAAGGCCATCAGAGACGCCGGACTGACGCCGGTGGACGCCGGTGAGATGGGCAGTACCGCACCGAAGGGCACCGTCGCCAAGGTGGATCCGGGACCCGGCACCGTACTCCCGGCCAATGCCCAGGTGAAGGTCTACCGCAGCAAGGGTTCCCAGCCGGTCAAGGTGCCGGATGTGCGGGGCAAGACCGAGGACGAGGCCAGGACGGCCCTGCAGAAGGCCGGGCTCACCGTCAGCTCCACCCGCGACCAGTACGACGCCAAGATCAAGTCCGGGCAGGTGATCGGCACCGATCCCGCCACGGGCACCAGCACCGAATCCGGCAGTGGCGTGGTCCTCATCGTCAACAGCGCGATCGACATGCCGAACCTGCTGGGCGCCAACGTCTCCACCGCGCGCAGCAAACTGCAGGCCCTCGGCCTCTCGGTCACGGTCCGGCAGCTGGCCAATAACGACAGCTCGATCGTCATCTCGCAGAGCACCGCACCCGGCGACGCCGTCCAGCCCGGCTCCACCATCACGCTGGTGGCGATACCGTAGCCGCCTCCCCGGGACTTCAGCGGACAGCCGAGAGCCGTTGACCGCAATGCATCCGTGCCGGCGGTCGGGTTCCGAACCAATTATGGGCGTACCCGACGAGTTACCCCGCCGGTACGAAATCAGTTGTCGCCTTGGGCGACGAGATACGAAAAGCCGAGAGCCCGGGCCGCTTACGTGGCCCAGGCTCTTGGCTGTTACGGAACGCTATCAGGCAATTAGCGCAGCATCTCCGCAACGAGGAAGGCCAGCTCCAGCGACTGCTGGGTGTTCAGGCGCGGGTCGCAGGCGGTCTCGTAGCGCTCCTCGAGGTTGAGGTCCGAGATGTCCTGCGCGCCGCCGAGGCACTCGGTGACGTTCTCACCGGTGAGCTCGATGTGCAGGCCGCCCGGGTGGGTGCCCAGCGCGTGGTGCACCTCGAAGAAGCCCTGCACCTCGTCGACGATGCGGTCGAAGTGCCGGGTCTTGTAGCCGGTGGAGGACTCGTGGGTGTTGCCGTGCATGGGGTCGCACTGCCAGATCACCTGGTGGCCGGTGGCCTGTACCTTCTCGATGATCGGGGGCAGCACGTCACGGACCTTCTGATTGCCCATGCGCGCGACCAGGGTCAGGCGGCCGGGCTCGTTGTTGGGGTCCAGGCGCTCGACGTACTCCACGGCCTGATCGGGCGTGGTGGTCGGGCCGATCTTGAGGCCGATCGGGTTGGCCACCAGTTCCGCGAAGGCGACGTGCGCGCCGTCGAGCTGACGGGTGCGCTCACCGATCCACAGGAAGTGCGCCGACAGGTCGTAGAGCACCGGCTCGCCCGAGACCGGGTGCTCGCTCAGGCGCAGCATGGCCCGCTCGTAGTCGAGCACCAGCGCCTCGTGGCTGGCGTAGAGCCGGGCGCTGGACAGGTTGGGATCGTTGACGCGACACGCCTTCATGAAGGCCAGCGCGCGATCGATCTCGGTGGCCATCTGCTCGTAGCGGGCGCCGGCCGGGGACTGGCTCACGAACTCGCGGTTCCAGTCGTGCACCTTGTGCAGGTCGGCCATGCCGGCGGAGGTGAGCGCCCGCACCAGGTTCATGGCCGCCGAGGCATTGGCGTAGGCACGGACCAGTCGCGACGGATCGTGTTCGCGCAGCGCCGCATCCGCGACCAGCGAGTTCACCATGTCACCGCGGTAGGACCGCAGGCCCAGCGAATCGATGTCGGCGGAACGGGGTTTGGCGTACTGACCCGCGATGCGGGCCACCTTCACCACCGGCAGGCTGGCGCCGTAGGTGAGCACCACGGCCATCTGCAGCAGGGTGCGGATATTGCCGCGGATGTGCGGCTCGGTGTTGTCGGCGAAGGTCTCCGCGCAGTCACCGCCCTGCATGAGGAACGCCTCGCCGCGGGCCACCTCGGCCAGGCGCAGGCGCAGCTCCTCGACCTCGGCGGGCACGCAGATGGGCGGCACGCTCTCCAGCACGGTGCGCATCTTGGCGGCCTGCTCTGGATCCCAGGACGGCTGCTGCAGCGCCGGGCGGGCCAGCGCGTCGTCGAGACGCCGACGGAGCTCGGCGGGCAGCGGAGGAAGTTCCGGCAAGCGATCGATCGGTACGTCGACGGTCCAGTTCACGAGTTCAGAATACGGATTGCTCTCGGTGAACCGGACCACCCCCAGGGCTCGAGTTCCTCACAGCGGGTCGCCGCCTACGCTGGGACCCGATGATCTGCCCATCCGACCCGGACCTGAGCTGAGGAGAGACCCATCTCACTGCGGTACTTTTACGATTCGGAATTCATCGAGGACGGGACCGTCATCGACCTCGTGTCCATCGCGGTGGTGTGCGAGGACGGACGCGAGTTCTACGCGGTCTCCACCGAATTCGATCCCGAGAAGGCCGGGCCGTTCGTCCGCCGCAATGTCCTGCCCAAGCTACCGCCGCCGTCCTCGCCGCTGTGGCGTTCGCGCGAGCGCATCCGCGACGACCTCTACAAGTTCCTGGTCCCCCGCCCCGGCGTGGAACCCGAACTGTGGGCCTGGGTCGGCGCCTACGACCACGTGGCGCTGTGCCAGCTGTGGGGCTCCATGGTCGATCTCCCCAACGCACTGCCCCGCTACACCAATGAGCTGCGCCAGCATTGGGAGCAGCACGGCCGGCCGCCACTGCCGCCGGTACCGAAGGACGCGCACGATGCGCTCGCCGACGCCCGCCACAACCTCGCCAAATTCGAGGCCATCGAGGCGGCCCGGCGCCTGCGCGCGGTCTGAGATCAGCATGCGAAAGGCCCCGGGAGACTTGGTCTCCCGGGGCCTTTCCGGTGGTCCGGCAGGCTAGCCCGCCATGGTCTCCGGAATGCGGTCCGCGTCGGGGCGGCTGCCCGACGGCACGCCCTTCTTCAGGCTCGCGGCGTACACGTCGACGTACTCCTGATCGCCCATCCGCATGAGCTCGTACATGATCTCGTCGGTGACGGCGCGCTCGACGAAGCGGTTGCCGCCCATGCCCTCGTAGCGCGAGAAGTCGATCGGCTCACCGAATTTCACGGTGACCTTGCGCGGCCGCCAGCGGAAAGGACCGGGCGGGCACACCTCGTCGGTACCGATCAGGGCGACCGGGATCACCGGCACTCCGGTCTCCAGGGCGAGGCGTGCCACACCGGTCTTGCCTTTGTAGAGGCGGCCGTCCGGGGAGCGGGTGCCTTCGGGGTACAGGCCCACCAGGCGACCCTCGTCCAGCAGCTTGCGCGCGGTATTGAGGGCGCTCTCGGCGGCGTCCGCACCGGAGCGGTCGATCGGGTACTGACCGGCACCGGAGAAGAACCATTTCTGCAACCGGCCCTTGAGACCGGGCGTGGTGAAGTATTCGGCCTTGGCCAGATAGGTGATCCGGCGCGGGCTCATCAGCGGAGTGAAGAGCCAGTCGGTGAACGACAAGTGATTGCCGGCCAGAATCGCTGCGCCCTTGGCGGGAATGTTCTCGACGCCCTCCACCTGGGGCCGGTTGACGAGATGCATCCATGGACCCGGGAACACATACTTCAGCAGCCAGTAGAACATTGCGTCCTTTCCCCTGTTTTCGATACCCGGGACCGGCCTCGTTGCGGGCACCACCACTCGCTTGCCTACCCTACTCCACCGCCTCCCCGAACCTTCAGCGGACAGCCCGGAGCCGTTGCCCGTCGTGCACCCGTGCCGGCGGTCAAGTGCCGAACCGATTTTGGGGGTACCCGACGAGTTACCCCAACCGGCACTAAATCAGTTGTCACTTCGAGTAACGAGACACCAAATCAGTTGCTACTTCTGGCAACGGGACGACAAAGCGGAATCGGTCGGGCGGTGATCAGCGGTGGGCCGGTACCGCGTCCTGTGAGGCTAGTACCGCAGCGCGTGCCAGTTCGGCCGCGCCGATCATGCCTGCGGCCTCGCCCAGCTGAGCGGTGCGGATGCGGGCCAGATGGCGGTGGCGGGCGCCGGTGATGGAGGCCGCGTAGTGCTCACGGGCATCGTCGAGGAACAGTGGGGCCGAACTGCTCACGCCGCCCGCCACCACGATCAGGTCCGGGTCGAAGATGTCGCTCACGAAGGCCAGGCCGAGGCCGAGCCAGCGCGCGAAATCGGCCATCACGTCGAGGGCGACCGGGTCGCCGTCCTGCGCCGCGCCCGCCACCCGGCGACCGGTCAGCGAGCCGGGATCGCGCCCGGACTCCCGGGCCAGCACCGTGGAGCGCTGTGGATCGGTGGCCAGCAGTTCGATCGCGGTGTCCACCAGAGCCGTTCCGCTGCAATACCTTTCCCAGCAGCCGCGCTTGCCGCAGGCGCAGGCGCGGCCGTTGGGCACCACCTGCAGATGCCCGAGTTCCGGTGCGACACCGAAGCTTCCGCGATACAGCTGGCCGTTGCTGAGCAGCGCCGCGCCGATACCGGTGCCGATGGCCACCAGCACCACATTGCGGCCGCCCGCCGCCGCGCCGAAGCGATACTCCGCCCACAGCGCGGCATTCGCGTCGTGCTCGAGGATCACCGGCAGGCCGAGGCGGTCGGTGAGCCGCTGCGCGACCGGGGCGTCCTCCCACGGCAGGTGCGGGGCGAAACGCACGGTGGCGCGGTCCTCGTCGACGAAACCCGCCACCGCGAGACCGACCGCGCCGATGGCGTGGCGGGAGCACAGGTCACGCACCGCCCGGGCCAGACCGTCCTCGAGGGCGCGGGCGGAATGCGGGGTCGGCGCGGTCACGGTGTCGAGCACCTCGCCCGCACCGTCCACCACCGACGCCCGAATATTCGTGCCGCCCACATCGATACCCACGGTCAACGGCACGTCCTCACCGCCCGTCATGCCTTGATCGTCACGTTGATGGGCACGTACTTGGCGCGCTTGGACCTCCTGCCGCCACCGGGCTGCGTACTGCCGCGGCCGGCGGCCGGGCCCGAATCGCGGGCGGGCTGTCCCGTGGAGCCGGCGGGACCGGGCTCGGCGTCCGGGTGCGCGACCGGCGGGCCGAAGGGACGGTCGGGGGCGGGCTGATCACCGGTCACTCGTTCGCTGGCGGACTCTGTACGGAAATCGTTGTGCGGCACCGCGTCCGAGTCATCCGGGTCACTGCCTCCGGGGCGGCGTGCCGCGCCCGGGCCGGGACCGAAGGGGTCGTCCGACGCCTCGTCGGCCGGGTAGGCGTGGGATCGACTCCGGGCCGCCGCACGGCCCTGCGCACCGGCGAGGAAACGTGCGAACAC